>DFEM01000005.1 GCA_002369155.1 Lachnospiraceae bacterium UBA3802
AAGAAGCTGATGAAATCTGGATTTCACACGCGAACTGTATCGAATGATATGCAATGCGGTAAACAAATACAATAAAATCAACAATACGGAGAACAAAACGCCCATCTCCTCTCCGATTGCCGAGAAAATAAAGTCTTCTTCCACGTAAGGAATAGACTTCGGATACCCTTTAAACAATCCCATGCCAAACCAGCTTCCGGTACCGATTGCAAAGAGGGACTGTGATAACTGCCACCCGGTGTTTTCTACGTCCGCAAAGGGATTTAACCATGTTTTGACACGGATTCTGACATGCGGAAATTCCCTGTATGCAAATGCAAAAGCGCCTGCGGAAACCGCTGCTCCCGCCGGTAAGACAAAAGGTGATCTTGTGGATAAAAACAACATGAAAATATATGTGACAAGATAGATTCCGGCACTTCCCAGATCCTTAGAAAGAACCAGGATCATAATATGCACGAGCATAAAGAGCGAACCCAGAATATATCTGAGCTTATTTTTGCTCTGGGAGAATAAGGATGCCATGAAGAATACCATGGATAGTTTCACGAATTCCGAAGGCTGGAATGCAAAATCAAAGATCTTGATCGTTAATTTCGAACCGTGCGTCACCGTTCCGGACAGCCATACGGCAGCCAAAGCGATGATGCCGATCGAACAATACAGATACGGAACTCGCCTGAAGCCTTTGTTTCGGTTGTAAATAAAGGGAACGAATAACGATACGATCAGTAGAACAATCGTGAAAATAAACTGCCTCAATGCATTTACGAACGCCAGTCTTCCGAGAATAACGAAACTTACGTATAGGAAAAAGATCATATTATTCAGCAAAAGACGGCTGATGGAAGGATAAATCGTCAGATAGATCATGACAATTGCTATCATAATGATTTCCTGGAATGCAAAGAAGAAGAAATACCTCAGATCTTCCGATCGCACAAATAATGTAATATACCCTACAGCGTGAAACAAAATGGCAATAATAAACTGAAAGGCATAAAAATGCTTGTGTTCCTCGGGATTTTTAAAGAAAAACACAACAATATTGGTTATGACATAAAAGAGAATAATTCCAACAAACAAATAGTTGGAAGTTTCCGAAATAAAACTGGCCAACGGTTCATTCTCCTATAGTACGCTCTTCTTATAATGTCCTTTGGTAAATGCGGAAGGGATATAATCCGCCTCCCCTCCCTCTCTTAAGGACATGAATGTATGCAAAACAGCAATGCATTCTTCTTTTGTTTCATCCGTGAAACGTATCTGCATTGCGGATATAAACGCTTTGTCCAAATCGCCGCTTTGCTTATGCAGCGATAAAGGTACGGAATTATAGATTGTATTATAACATAAATTTCCTGTGCAATGGGTATAAATCGAAAAGGTGGCTCCGGTACGGTCATTTATGGATACAAATTCTTCCGTATGATTGCATTTTCCGCTTGTTTTCTTAACGCAGTTGGCTGTCTGCATCAGGGGAATCCTGCCATAAACGATGAATTCGCCACCGGGTACATGCTCTTCGGCAATTTCAGTTTTATTGAGTTCTACATCACAGGTATAGTTGCTTAAAACCGGTCTTAAAAATGCAATCGCTTTGGGATTTGCCGTATAAAGTCCGTAATCCCCGTAAATGCTCTTCTTTACGCCAAGCGATTGAAGAAACGCGAGGCTGTCAATCTGATTGGCATAGTAGCCCTCGATATTTCCAAGTGTTTCGCACTTAGTAATCTGCCTCGTTAAATCATCCGACATAGGGCTTCTGTATACGTACGGTAATATGACTCGGAATTTACGGTCTTTTTCTTTGCCGATCGTCTTAAGGATTTCGTCATTCTCGATCCATTCTACAGGAAATGCAAGTATATCGTTTAAACCGGTCTTTGGTAAAATCGCATCAAAGGACGAAACGCTCTGCACATGGATAACAAACGGTTTTGGGTTTGTATCATGGTCCTCAGCATAAGGCTCTTCGTCCCAGAATCCGGGAATTTCGGAACCGGAAGTTCTGGTATAAGCGGCAATCAGACTGTCTTTTACGCGCTCTTCCGCCTGTCTTCTTAAGTTGTTGATGGCTCCGACCGGAATAAAAGCATTGTCCGAGATCTCAATTGAATCGGTTTCAAAAGAAAACAATCCGAGGGAACTTTTTCTGAGTCTTGAGATCAGATCTTGCTTCGTTACGGGAGCTTTCTGTGCCACATCTACCGTATTTCCCTGTATAAATTCCTCTTCGCTTGTATAAGGATTAACAAATCGTAATGTAAAAGGTTCTTCGCAGATTGCGCGGACCGAAACATTGATTTTAACAGGCACTTTATTTCTGCAGTATTGATCAATGATGGATGCACTTAATGCTTCGTCGGTTTTGTTATACGAAGGCGATGTAATGCTTACCATCGATGCGGATGAAGTTTTCTCATAATAACCGGTCTGCAGATCGGTACGTAAATACAGATGTTTTAACTCTTCCAGATCTTCATTCGATACGCGATACGGCTTCTTCGGATTATTTAGATACGAATCGATATACTTTCGATAGATCTTGGTAACTCCTGCGGCATAGGCTGGCGATTTCATACGCCCTTCGATCTTAAACGAAGAAATTCCCGCATCGATTAATTTCGGCAGAAACTGTATCGTACACATGTCTTTCAAGGATAAGAGATATTTTTCATCCCTTTCACCCTGCATACAATACGGCTGTCTGCAGGGACCGGCACATCGTCCCCTGTTTCCGCTTCTTTCGCCCAGGAAAGATGAAAAGAGGCATAATCCGGAATAGGAATAACACATGGAACCGTGAATAAAGCACTCGGTTTCAATACCGAGATTGTTGATCTCTTTGATTTCGGGAAGTGTCAATTCCCTTGCGGGAACAATACGACAGGCGCCTTTATCTTTCAGATATTTAGCGCCCGGGTAAGACGTAACACACATCTGTGTGCTGACATGTAAGGGTAATTCGGGAAATGCTTCGTGAATGTATGAAAAAACACCGTAATCCTGTACGATCACTCCGTCAAGTCCTGCTTCGTACAAAGGATTTAAGTATTCGAAAAGTTCTTTACCTTCTCTTAATTTGGTCTTGGTATTAACGGTTAAATATACTTTTGATCCATGAAGATGCGCATACAGAATGGCATCCAGAATCTCTTCTTTCGAGAAATTATTGGCATAAGCCCTGGCTCCGAATTTCTCACCCGCAAGATACACGGCATCGGCTCCTGCGTTGATTGCACCCAGAAAGGACGCAAAATCACCGGCCGGAGCCAGGAGTTCCGGTATTTTACGTTCTGTTGTATTTTTCTGTTCCGTCAGATTCATGTCTTTTTGTAAAAAGGCCGGTCAATTAAGGCCGGCCATAAACATCATATGTATCAATTACTTATTTTTCTTTGTTTTCTTTACGTTCTCTTTCTTTTAACTCCGTCTCTAAGCGGATAATCTTCTTTTCCTTCTCGGCAAGATCGGCTTTCAGGGTATTTAAGCTCTTATCCTGATTATCCAGCTTAATCTGCGTGGAAATCAGTTCATGCTTAATATTGCATAAATCATCTTCTCTTCCCTTTAATTCGTCTTCCAGAAGAGAAATCTGATTTTTGGCTTTGAAATAATCATCTGCAATATTGAACTGAAGTAAAAGATTCTGATAATCCAGTGTCAGACGACGGAATCCGTCTTCTTTGTTAAACTCATTGAATTTGCCGTTCAGATAGGTTGCGACTTTCTGTAAATATTCTTCACTTTCGTAACCGCTGATGGTAAAAACTTTGCCGCCTACAATGACCTCGGTATCAATCTTGGATGACATATTCGTACCCTCCGTAAATCATTCAAAAACTATATTCAGTATACTATTTTTACTCTTTTCCTTCAAGACCAAAATGGAGATAAGCGTTCTTTGTGGCAACCCTTCCGCGCGGTGTTCTCATGATGAGTCCGTTCTTCAGAAGATAGGGTTCGTAAACGTCTTCGATTGTTCCCGCATCCTCTCCGATCGTAGCAGCCAAAGTGTCCAGTCCGACCGGTCCGCCTTCGAATTTCTCGATCAATGTCAGTAAGAAATTACGGTCCGTATTATCCAGTCCCAGTTTATCGACATCGAGCATATCCAGTGCTTCGTTGGCGACCTGTAATGTAATCGTTCCGTCGGATAAAACCATGGCATAATCTCTTACACGCTTCAGAATACGATTGGCGATTCTGGGCGTTCCGCGGCTTCTTCTGGCCATTTCCATGGCTCCTTCCGGCTCAATATCGATTCCTAGCTTCCTTCCGGAAGCAAGAATAATGGTTGCCAGTTCTTCCGG
>DFEM01000125.1 GCA_002369155.1 Lachnospiraceae bacterium UBA3802
TTGCCGGCAGGAATCTGTAACTTGATATAACCTGAAACTTTCTTTGCCATTTTGGCTACCTCCTAATAAAATGTGGTTCGGCGCCGCAACCTATTTTGCGGCTCCCACTGTTCAAGAACATCTATAAAATATAGGAAATCCTATGAACAACCTTGGTTGCTGTGCATTACATCTTTTTGATGTCTGCGAAACTGATTTCAACAGGTGTCTCACGTCCGAAAAGTTCAACGTTGATTGTAACAACCTGTTTGTTTTCGTCAACCCTTTTAACCACGCCGACTGTTCCGACCCAGACACCGGCAATAACATTAACCGTATCTCCTTCGGCAACATCAACATGAATTCTTTCGGGTCCTTCGAAGCTAAGCGCCTTCATTTCATCCTCTGTAAGAGGAACAGGCTTGCTTCCGGGTCCTACGAATCCCGTAACACCTCTGGTATTCCTTACAACATACCATGCGGAGTTGTCATCCGCATCCATATGAATAAGTACATAACCGGGGAACATCTTCTTTTCGGATGTCTTTCTCACACCGTTCTTAACTTCGGAAACTTCCTGCATGGGAACCTTCACCTCAAGAATGGTCTCTCTGAGTTCGGGTCTGTTTTCGATAGCTTTCTCAATGTTGGTCTTTACCTTATTCTCGTATCCCGAGTAAGTATGAACAACATACCATCCCATACCCTTGCCGGACTTATTGTCGCTCTGCCCGATATCGTACTCTTCTTCGATAAATCCTTCCATTTAAACCTCCGTGCCCGCCTTCATTAATATAACGAAAGCCGGTTTCGCAATCTTTACAGACCTGTAAGGAAATTAATTCCGTACTGTACCCCTAAATCGATAAAAGCAATCAAAACAGCCACGATAACCGTGATAACGGTAACGACAACCGTCTGCTTTACAACATCGTTTCTGGTAGGCCATGTAATCTTTTTAAATTCAGATCTTATACCCTTAAAGAAGTTTCTTTTGGGTTTATTCTGCTTTTCTTCTGCCATAGTATATCCCTTTCCGGATTAAGCCGAATACCCGAATTACTTTGTCTCTTTATGTAAAGTATGAGCCTTGCAGAATCTGCAGTACTTCTTTGTTTCCATTCTGTCGGGATGAGTCTTTTTATCCTTTGTTGTGTTATAGTTTCTCTGCTTGCATTCTGTACATGCCAATGTGATTCTTGTACGCATTATTTATTACCTCCGTAACCGTATGTTAACAGTAATTTCATTCTTAGACTGATTTTAGAGTGCATAAAAAAAAGACCTAAAAAACAATCTTGCTTAAGTAGAATATCATATCGAATCTGCGCAGTCAACATTTTTTTATAAAGGTCTTTTTGTTTTATCCTTATCGGTTTTATTTATCGGGAGCCTGTTCCCAGATTTTTACCACCACCTTGTCCCCAATCATCCGAATCGAACCCTTGTTGGGCCAGATGGGCATTTCGGCATATTCCTCGCTTTGAACGGCATCAAGATATTCCTGATTGGTAAAGTATTCGGCGTTAACTCCCATATAATCCATGAAGAAATGATATCTGCAGGAAATCATTCCGTATATATTGCCCCAGAAAATCAGTCCGCCCTCCTGCTCGGCATACATGAATATCTGTGGGTATCTGTCTTTTACGGGAGTATACGAGAAAGCTCCTCCGAGGACTATCGGCGTCTTGTCAGGCTCGTATTCTTCTATTTCATATATTTCTTCAAGCATCAAAAGAGCCTGTTTCTCGGCATAATCATATGAATACTTATACATAAAAGTCGTACAGTTGGCCGCAACCACGTTTCCGAAAAGAACAAGCGCAATCATGATTACCGATACATACGCCAAAATATTATTGAAGATTTTCTTTCCTATATAATTATGGAAGAAAAGAAGAATCGCAAAAATCAAAACGTACTGATATTTCATCAGTGCCCTTACTCCGCCTGTGGGAATAAGCACAAGTATTAAGTTCATTGCAAGCGGCAATACAAAGAGCGCGCCTATTATCGTAAAAGCATGAGCAATCTTTTTGTTTTTAAACTTAAGAACGATTATTATTACGGAAAGAATTGCAATCACGCCAAAGATAACCGCATAAACCATATCCCTTGCAAGCACGTCATCATCAAAATAGGAAAAGAACCAAACATAGGCGTATTTAAGAGAAAAGCCTATATTCTGTTTAATGCTCTCAAAAGAGAATTCGTTTACCCTGTGCTCCGTGCCCGTATGATAAATTTTCATCATAAGTCTTGAGAAGGGCATGTCGATTACCGCGCCAAGCAATCCGGCGAGTGCGCTCAAGCCGAAATTGGCAAAGCATATTCCGATTTTTTCTTCGGATACGGCATCATATAAAAGCATAACCACGGCAAGTGCCGCAGCAGCACCGACGTAGGACTGGTACGAACCCATCATCATAAGGAAGAAAAGAACGGATATTATAAAAGGAAGAACTTTTCTTTTTCTCGCAAGCATTATTCCGATGGTAACCGCCAAAAACGAAAACGAATATGCAAGCGCCATGTAAAGATAAGCGAACTGGTGGGATATAACGGGAAAGCTTACCATTGCCGCAGTAAGAAGACACACGTAAAGCGGCTTGTCGATTTTCATCATGTGGCAGATTAAAAGCGCCGACAATCCGATCATCGCACAGTAAAGCGTCACGGTAAGTGCGGGGATAACCACGTTTTTGCCGGCAATCGTATTAAGATAACGAATCATCCATCTTGCCTGGGATGTGGCATAGTCCGCATTTCTGTAATATCTTAATCCTTCGCATAAAAGATCCGGACAGCCGAGTCCGTAGATCATCTCATAAAAATAACAGACGAAAGTCATTACAATGGTGGTAATGATTCCGGTAATCGTTAATTTCTTATATTCTCCCATGCTCTCTTTCAAAAAATCGCCGAGTGCTTCATCGGGGCTCTTTTTTATAAAGGAAGCAAGTTTTGAAAAGATATTTGTTTTGTTGTCGTTATTCTCTTCTTTAGCCATTTTTTTCTTTCACTTTTTTGTTATGGTTACATAATATTTACTCAAACACATAAAATTATAATTTGTTTGCCTGTTTTTGACAAGAAATCGCAAAAAATTGTTGTATATTTATGTGAACTGTGGTACTATGTATTTGTAATAATAGCATAAGTCTATGCTCGTGCCGGGGTGACGGATACCCAATCAGTATCAAACGGCAATCGATTTCAAGGAAGAAAGGAGGGAGCAGGATGGCTTATTCAATGGCTTTAAACAACATCTATAACAACTATCTGTCTACGTATGCGCCTAAAGCAAGCGGTCGTTATGACGCGCACAAGAAAAGCGAACTCAAAGGCGTATATAATTCCATTGTGAAGATAAATAAAGAATCTCCCCTTTCGATTATCGATTCGAGCATCGATACTCAGTCTTATGCCGTTAACATGAAAGAAAATGCCAGGGAGTTAAGAAACACCATCGCTTCGCTCGGCGGTTTGGATGAAGAAGATCTTCTTAATAAGAAGACTGCCTTCTCTTCGTCAGTCGATACGGCGGATGTTAAATATATAGGAGACAGCTACGACGATGACACTTCGGAATTTAAACTCTTCGTCGAGAAGCTGGCCACAAGTCAGATTAATACCGGTACTCCTCTTCGCGATGAGCCCGTATCCCTGTCTCCCGGAACCTATTCGTTCGATGTTGCGATAAACAACATGAGCTACGAATTCCAGTTCAATATTAATGAAGGAGAAACCAATCTCCAGCTTCAGGAAAAGCTTTCAAAGCTTATTAACAACTCCAATGTTGGACTTAAATCTTCAATAGAGAACACTCCTGAAGGCAATGTATTCAAGCTTGAGACCACACTTACCGGTATAGATGACGACAAGCAGCTGCTCTTCACCATAACGGACGATCAGACTTCGAAATCTTCCGGTGCGGTTGAGTATCTCGGACTCGATAAAGTTACTCAGCTTCCGGATAATGCGAAATTCTACTTAAACGATGAACCTCATGTTTCATATACAAATCACTTCACGGTAGCCAAGACTTTCGAGATTACGCTCAACAAGGCTCAGGAAATTGATGAAGAACCGATAACCATCGGACTTAAGCCCGATACGGATTCGATGAGTGAAAACGTAACAAAATTCGCAATGGGATATAACCGGTTCATCCAGAGCACATCGCAGTTCCTTGCATCGCAGCCAAAGACAAGTTATCTCTTAAATGAGATGACGAGAATCTCAAATGTATACGGCAAGGATTTAAGCAATATAGGAATTTCGTTTGATGAAAAAGGATACATGAAAGTCGATGACAACATATTATCCGAAAACATCAACAGCACGAGTGCTCTCGAATCGTTCGCAGGGGTCAGAAAGTTTACCAACTCGGTACTTTCTCAGGCCAACCAGGTATCATTAAATCCGATGAACTACGTACAAAAAACGATAGTGGCTTACAAGAATCCCGGAAAGGAATTTGTAACACCGTATATTACAAGCCAGTATTCGGGCATGATGTTTAACAGCTACTGCTAAAGATTAAAACACAATAAAAAAGGTGATTGGAAATCCAATCACCTTTTTTAATTTTTCTCTTTATTCGCTTTTTGGTTCAATGCCCTCTCCGAGTCCTTCCTCGATTATTCTCGAGATATTGGCCATTGCCTCTTCTTCGTCATCTCCCTCTACGACAAGTTCGATTGACTCTCCCTGTTTAACACAGGCTGCAAGGACACTTAAGACACTCTTGGCATTTGTGTTGTTGTTTCTGTAATTAAACGTAATTCTGGATTTGTACTTTACAGCTTCCTTACAAAGATTTCCCGCCGGTCTTAAATGAAGACCCGTAGGATTATTGATAACTACAGTCTTAGTAAGCATACGTTTTCCCCCCGGTTTTCGTACCCTCTTTGTTTGATATAATATTTTACCACTTTTTGGGGTAAAACTCAAGTTTCACTCTCTGTTATTCTGATTCGAAGTTTAAGCTTGTCATCAGTTCTTAACCCGTTCGGAAGAGTAATCTTTAACGGTACCGTAAATACTCCGGGACTCATACTCGTAAAGTTGTTGTCCTTAAGATACTGATCGAAGTCAGCTTCAACTTTTATATCAGTGGAACTTATGTTTTCTATATCCCTGGCAAGGCCGTAAACGGTAACTTCAATCTTGTTGTCGGCCGCGCTTTCATACCCGTTTAAGATTTCAGCTTCAAGTCCTTCGGGAAGGCTATCTACTCCCACTTTCGAAAGATAAATATTGAAATCTTTGCTTAATTCCTTTTCAATTTCTACCGAAACGGTAACATTGCCGCTGAAGGATTTGCTTGCGGCTTCAACTCCGTTGGGAAGATAGTTGAATATATTGACTGTTGTGACATAATCGGAGTTCTGATCCGAAATATTCACAGCGGATGAATATATGGTCACGCTGTTTATATTGTCAAGCACTGACTTGGGGCCTGCAATATATACTTCAGCAGGATCAATATCAATCTTTCCGGTCATCCTGTAGCCTTCTTCGGGATCTCCCAAAGGATTGCAGTTAACAGGAATCTTCTTGGTATAAAGGATTTCCTGATTAACATTGATATTGTCGATGTTAAGCTTGAGTCTCGAAGAATCAACTCTGTCTCCAACGGCGTCATAAAGAATGACGGGAACGGATGCCGATACATTATTGGTAGCGCCTTCGACATCAATCTGAACCTTGGCTGACTGAACCTTATCGATAACGGACTTGGGTCCCGTAATCTTAATACGGTTTAAGTTGACTGAGAAATCGCCTGTTATATAATCATCTGCCGGTATGCCGATGGTCTCAACCTGAATGACTTTTTGAAGTTCAACAAGTTCTTCGATGTTGAATTCGGCGAATTCATCGTCACATTTCATGTTATCGATATCGCCCGAATATTTGTTGGATGCAACTTTAAGCACAACCGTATTTTCTTTGGTGAGTTCTTTTAAATCGGCTATAACGCTGATATTGTCTTTTGATAAATCCTCGATAACGGATCTTCTTCCTGTTACCGTAACATCAACCGTATCTTTGCCGTCTTTGAATTCGCATACAAGCTTCTGATCCGTAAGCGAAAGTTCATTTGCAAGAGTAATCGGTACATCATTAAACTGTACTGTCTTTACGGGATCGTCAATGTTAACAACTATCACCCAGATGATAATCGAAAAGAGAACGGCGAGGACTTTGAGATTAAGATTGTGAGTCAGTTTTTGCTTCATCTTTCTTGCCCTCCCCTTTATTTTTGCCGAGTCTCTTCGGCTTGCCTTCTTTCTTATCCTGAATTCTCTCAAGTTTTCTTCTTAAGTCGATAACATCAAGGCATCTGAAAAGTTCACCGTTTTGTGCAACGCTGACTTTACCTGTTTCTTCCGAAACTATAATAACCAATGCATCCGTAACTTCGGATATGCCCACACCTGCACGGTGTCTTGTACCAAGATCCTTGCTTAAAGATCTGTTATCCGAAAGAGGAAGGTAACAGGTGGCGGACTGAACTCTGTCCCCGCGAATAATTACCGCACCGTCATGCAAAGGTGTGTTGTGTTCGAATATATTAACAAGAAGCTGACTGGTAACCAAACCGTCAATGGTAATACCGGTTCTTTCGTATTCTTCAAGAGGGGATTCCGCCTGAATTACAATAAGAGCACCTGTTTTGGCACGTCCCATTTCAAAGCATGCGCTTATAATCTCATTTAAGGTTTTATCGGAAAATCTTCCTTCATTCTGCTTGTCGCCGAGCAGAACAAGTGTTGTCAAAAGATTGTTTTTACCAAGGTCTTCAATAAGTCTTCTGATTTCGGGCTGCAGGGCAACAATGATTGCAACGGCACCCAAAGTAAAGAGTGACTTGCCGATCCAGATAATGGTCGTCATGTCGAGTATCTCTGCAACCGCCATGAATACAAGAATAACGGCAAGGCCCTTAACAACAGCCCATGCTCTGGTATTCTTCATCCATTTCATTGCCTGATACAATAAAAAGGCAAGGATAATCATTTCGAGAATATCCAAAATGCCGACTCTGGGAAGTCTGAATGCGGCCAAATATGAACTTATAAAATCAAAAGTTCTCGAAAACATTCCTTAAATCCTTTTATTCCTTATCGTTTCTTGTCAGTCTTTCTTCGAGTTTTCTTCTCTGGTATGCCATTCTTCTGCTCATACCGAGATCTGAATCTTCTTCCTGAACGACTTCCGTTGCGGGAGCCTGTTCTTCTGCTGTCTGGCGAAGTCTTTCTTCTCTTCTTCTGGCAGCCTCTCTTCTTCTTTGAATTTCAGCCTGTCTTGCTTCGTAAGCGGCTCTTTCCTTTGAGAATTCCTTGTCGATATCCATTTCCTGAGCCCTGGATGAAGGCCTTCTTCTCGGAGCATCCTGCTTTTGAGCCTCAGGGGCGTTCTTTTCTTTTTGAACCGAAGCAGCCGGCTTCTTAGGCTGAACTTCCGCTTCTTTCTCTGCCGCTTTTTTCTTAAGAGAAACCCTTGAGGCAGCATCGGAAGCATCTTTATTGTCTTTTATATTTCCTGCGGTAATCTTGGGAACCGCTTTCACGTAGTAATAATAATCATCGTCTTCAAACTGAACCTTTTCCGTTCGCGAATAGTCGACGTCGAAAACAAGGAACTGTATGACTTTTACGACACCGCATGCAAGAATGGTACCAAGGATAAGTCCGACTACCGAAATGTCGGTTTTATACATGATGTCTCCGACAAGAATCGTAAGGATTCCGGTAAGCGCGCCGGTTACCATTGCGATTGTCCATGCGTAGTTAATCGACATTCTTCTTATCATGTAAACGACCAAAACGATAAGTGCGAAAGCAGCTGCGCAGACAAGCATCTCTTTGTATTTGATAATGCCTTCAAGCAATGCACGAAGCTTTGTAAGAAGGTCTTCTTCTCCGCTGTCCTCGAATGCTTTCTTTGCGCCGACCATGTATTTGAGCACATAGAAAACTATGGTTCCGCATGCTACGGACACTGCGCTTCCGGCCGATCCGACAAGTCCGAACGACATCGGAATAACATAGGGTATCTTAAGCAAAAAGCAAATCGGTGTAAGTATTACCGCAAATGTGTCTTTGGGTGAAAATCTGAAAAAGAGAAGGAACATAATCAGATATACAACCGCCAGCACTATTGCAAATTCTATCGATATCGCATATGCATGAGCGAGAGTCAAAAGCGCAGCGATAATAACAATCATGCTCATCGGCATGAACGAACAGAAAAGTCCCAAAATCAAAGCAATCGGGAATTTTGCAATGTTCTTCATGAATCCGAATTTTGAGTTGATTGTACAGAATACAATCATTGCCATTATAAATTTTCCTGCGGGAATCAGATAAGCTTCAAATTTGTTTATGATGGTCACAACCTGAAGTCTGATTTCTCTTAACTTAGTCATCATCGTCTTCTTCCTCAAAGTCTTCCTTCTTGCCGTAATGAGACAAAAGTTTCTTCAGATTTCTGGAGAAAATTCTTTTATATTTGACTGCCTTGTTGTATTTTACAAAGAAAACCACAGCCACAATTGAGACATACACAACAACAAAACCGATATAATACAATATCAGTTTTCTTGCTTCTTCCAATAAATCTATTCTGTAAAAATCCGCCAAAAGAGTCTCTGAGTTGCAAGCGACATAAAGACCGATTACAGTCAGAAACACCAATGTGGCGCTGATTATGGCGCCCAAAATCTTAAGCCCTATATAATCCGAACGGAAATATCTGGCAACGGGTTCGTTCTTTTTGCCTTCCGTCTTCTCATATATGGCTATTCTTGTCATAAGACGAATTTTCTTTTTTCTCTCGTCGTTAATCATAAGCTTACACTAGCCGAGGAACCTCATCTTGTTATCGTGTCCGGTTCGACGCGGTGAACTTTCTTCCTTTTCCTCAAGCGGCTTTCTCGTAGCGGACATAAGTCCTCTTGCGAGCTCATTCTTACACTTGTCACAGTATTTTCCGCTCTTGATCATGGTTCCGCAACCTTCACAGTCAATTCCGACCGGCGACTCATCTCCGAAGAAGAGTCTTTCCTCCCTTATCCACTGCTTGAGCATCTTATCGGTAACATCGCAGGCTTCGCAGATTTCGGCAAAACCGGCCTTCTTGTTGTCTCTGATAAAATCTCTTACAGTGTCAAATTTATGTTCTATTTCTTCCTTACATGACGGGCATATCATCTGTCCTGCCACGTAGTTAAATACTTTTCCGCATCTTTTGCAATTTCTTAAATCCATATGTTCACCCCCGTTATTTCAGGCTTTTGCCCTATTTTTCATACCCGATTGCCACGGTCACGAAATAAACTTTTTCGACACCGCCGTCAAGAAGAGTTCTTGCCGCTTCATCGATTGTGCTGCCCGTGGTATAGACATCGTCCACTAAAATAACATTATATAATTTTACACCATTTTGAGGCATATGAAAAGCCCCAACGAGATTCTTTTGCCTGTCCGAATCGTCAAGTTTTTTCTGCTCTTTCGTCTTTATCTTTCTTTGTAAAACATTTTCCAAAACCGGAATTCCAAGTCTCTTTGAAATCTCATCCGCGATAAGCTTTGACTGGTTGTATCCTCTTTTTTTGAATTTCGATATGTGAAGAGGTATCGGAATAAGCGCATCTGCATTGAAATCCTTAATTTCCGAGCCGAGAAAATGCACTATCCTGTCCGCATAAAAAGAAGCAAATTCCGGTCTTGAAGCATTCTTGAAATTGTTAATTGAATCCTTTACGCTGTCATACTCATAAAGAGCGATTCCTCTCGCATAATGCTTTTTATGCTTTTCGCAATCCCTGCAATACATTATTTCGTTCGAATCAAGATGCTTTGAACACTTCATGCACCTTGGTTCTCTCACACGCCTCGGTATATTGATGCATTCATTGCATATAAGCCTCTCGCCTGTTATAATCCCGTCGCATATCGGACATCTTTTCGGAAAGATCAGATTAATCAAATTTCGCCTGCCTCTTTAAGTCTCTCTCTAAAGTCTGTGTACCTTCTTCTCTCGAGGTCGTTTTGAACCATCTCTTTTATCTTCTCTTCGTCTCCGAGTATCATTACGCAGCGGGTCGCTCTCGTGATTGCCGTGTAAAAAAGGTTTCTCGACAAAAGCTGCCTGGGTGTATCAAGTATCGGAATGACAATCGCTGGATATTCGCTTCCCTGAGATTTGTGAATAGTTATCGCGTAAGCAAGTTCGAGTTCGTCCATCTCGTCTCTTGTATAAACCGCCTCTTTAGCCTCGTCAAAAAGAACCGTAATGCTCTTTTCGAAATCATTGATCTTTATGACCCTTCCGATGTCTCCGTTATACACGCCGTTGCCTCTCTCGACGATAATGTCGTTTCGGCCTCTCGATACCCATTCGATATCGTAATTGTTTTTCGTCTGCATGACTTTGTCGCCGAGACGGAAGATGTTTTCGCCTCTTAAAATCTGGCTTTTTCTTTCGTCCTCGGGATTAAGGTACTTCTGCATTATTCTGTTTAACGATTCCACGCCAAGTTCCCCTTTTCTTGAAGGGCAGAGGACCTGAATTTCCGAGACTTCCGTCTCGAATTTGGCGGGAATCCTGTTTTTTACAAGTTCGATTATGTCTCGCATAATCGCTTTTCTGTCATCGCGTTTAAGGAAAAAGAAATCATTGCTCTCCGCGTTTTTATCAAGCGGAGGACAAATGCCTTTGTTCACGCTGTGAGCATTGACTATGATTCTGCTGTTTTCGCTCTGTCGGTGAATCTTTTCAAGCGCTTTGCACTTAAAATATCCGCACGATAAAAGATCTCTGAATATATTTCCGGGACCGACACTCGGAAGCTGATTCATGTCTCCGACGAGAATGATTCTTGCGCCGATCGGAACAGCCTTTAAAAATGCCGCAAAAAGAAATACATCCACCATCGACATCTCATCGATGATATACACATCCGCTTCAAGAAGATTGTTTTCGTTTTTCAAAAACCTTGTCTTCTCGGAATCGTCAATCACAGCCTGCGCTTCAAGAAGTCTGTGAAGTGTTTTTGCTTCAAACCCCGTGGCTTCGCTCATTCGCTTTGCCGCTCTTCCGGTGGGTGCTGCCAAAACGACATCTTTTTTCTCATCATAAAAATATTCTATGAGTGCTTTTATTATCGTGGTTTTTCCGGTACCGGGTCCGCCCGTTAAAAGGAAAATGCCGTTGCTTATGCCGTCCTCTATCGCTTCTTTTTGCGAATCGTCAAGTTCAAACGAGTAACTGTCTATTATTCGGGAAATCTTTATATCTCTGATTTCCTTTTCTTCTTCGCTCTCCTTTTTTTCAAAAAAAGCATCCTTTAATTTGAAAAGTTTTCCGGCACAGAAAGCCTCGTCTTTATATACGTATTTCAAAAAGATTTTGTCGGGATTTTTAACCGTCACCTTATTTGAAAGAGCAAGGTTCATTATGCCTTCTTCCACAAGATCTTCGCTCACATGAAGCATTTCTCCCGCTCTTTGTTTAAGAAGGTCTTTGGGAAGATAGGTATGACCTTCCTCAAGTGCGGTATAAAGGGCGTATTGTATTCCGGCTTCGATTCTTTCGGGGAAATCATCTTTTATTCCGACTCTGCCTGCAATCTCATCGACTGTTTTAAAGCCGACACCGGTAATGTCTTCCGCGATTTTGTAAGGATGTTCCCTGACGATCTGATACATTTTTTCATCATATCGTTCGTAGATTTTTGCTGCCAGAGAATTGGAAATATTGTATTCCTGCAGGAAAATCATGGCATTTCGCATGCTCTTTTTCATCGAATATTCGACCGCAATGTTTCTGGCCATGTTTTCGCTGATACCCTTAACTTCAGCAAGTCTTTCGGGCTCGTTTTCGAGAATGTCCAAAGTCTTCTCTCCAAAGGTCGTAAAAATACGGACCGCAAGTTTGGGGCCTACTCCCCTAAGCGCTCCCGAAGCCAAATATTTAATTACAGCATCTGTATTTGTGGGCTGAACTGCCCTGTAAGAAGTCATTTTTATCTGATTGCCGTATACGGGGTGAATTACCTCATTTCCCGTCACTTCAATGTAATCGCCTTCGGAAATGCCGAAAACATTGCCTGTTACGGCAATGCTTCCTTCTTTGATATCCGAGGTATTTAAGATAAAAATTCCAAAATGATTTGCATCATTGACATATTTAAAAGAATCGACAGAACCTTTTATAACCATTTACTGCTCGTAATTTCTCCTCATCTGTTCGTACAGGCTCTGTGCAAGACCAACGCCGTTTCCTTCATTTGCCGTATCCTTGGCAATCTGAGAAACCGTCATGTCTTTAAAATAATCAACCAGCGCCGAAGTCTTTTCGCCCTCATGCTTCGGAACCGTTTTTAACATTTCTTTGTATACCTGCTCGGTAAAGTATGCTTCGAATTCCTTGCAGACTTCCATGAGTTCGTCATCCGTGGCATTCGAGGAATTATTAAGTTTTGCTTTGAGATTGTCACCCGATGCGTTCGATGCAGCCTGGCTCATCTGATCCGTATAAAGTGAACCGATACCCGATAAATCCATACCCTACCTCACTGCTTTACATTATCTTCTTAACTGGTTTGCCTGACCCATCATTTCGTCAGTTGCCTGAATGGCTTTGGAGTTAAGTTCGTAAGCTCTTTGTGCAACGATCATGTTAACCATTTCATCAACAACCTGAACGTTGGAGCCTTCCAAATAACCCTGTCTTAAATCACTCTTGGTAAGTCCCTGAGTGGTATTCTCATTCATTGCAGGTCCGCTGGCTGCCGTTACCGAATAACTCGAATCGCCGATTTTTTCAAGACCTGAAGGATTGTTGAACTGCCAGAGTCCGATGGTAATTCCCAAAGATTTGGGATTGTTGGTCTCATCGGGATAGCAAAGTTCGCCGTCACCTGAGATAGTAAGCTTGCTTGATAAAATATTGCTTCCAAGCTCAATTGCTTTTCCGTTTGTATCAAGTACAAGATTTCCGTCGCTTGTGGAAAGAGCAAGACCCTGTCCGTAAGTTGCAAGATGGAAATCACCGTTTCTTGTATAATATGTATTGCCATCCTGGCCTCTTATTCCGAAGAATCCGTCGCCGCTTACGGCAAATGCGAGGTCGTTGGTGGAATCATAAAAGTTACCCTGTGTAAATCTTGAAGTAACCGATGAGTTTCTTACACCCAAGCCTACCTGTGCACCCACGGGCTTTGTTTCGCCGTTGCCGGATGTGGTCTTTGCCTGAATGTCCTGATAAAGTAGCGATTTGAATTCAGCCACTTCCGTTTTGTACCCTGTGGTATTGACATTAGCCAAGTTGTTTGCAATTGTATCTACGTTATTCTGCTGTGCAATCATTCCTGTTGCAGCAGTCCATAATGATCTGACCATTTCCTACCTCCCGAATCCTTATAACTTGCCGAGTCTGTTAACGGCTATTTCAAGTGATGTGTCATATGTCTGAATTATCTTCTGATTGGCTTCGTACTGTCTCGTGATGGAAATAAGATTTACCATTTCCTCTACGGTCTGTACATTGCTCTGTTCAAGATATCCGCTTACAACCTTGCAGTCGGGCTCGATAATCTGTGCGCCCTCAACCGGTGTAAAGAAGTTCTCTCCGTATCTTTCAAGATAATTGTAATCTTCAAAATCCGATACCCTTATCTGACCTACAACCTGATTGTTCTGCATGATTCTTCCCGATCTGTCTATGGAAGCCTCAAGGTTCGGATTAATCTGTATATGACCTGCAGCGCCGTTGGCCGACTGCCCTAAAACGAAATCTCCGTCTTTTGTTACAAGATAACCTTCTTTGGTAAGTGAGAAATTACCGTCTCTTGTGTATACCGTGGATGTATTTCCCGCTTTGTCGGTAAATTCTATGTTGAAGAATCCGCTTCCCGAGATTGCAACATCAAATGTATTGCCCGTCTCTCTGAATGCGCCCTGGGAATAATCCACGTAGTTCTCGCCGATCTTAACACCCGGTGTGCCGATACCGATATTGACATTGTTCCATAATCCACCGCCTTCCATATCCTTGATTCTGTAGGCTAAAACATTGTCAAATCCCTGTGATGTCGAACCTTCTTTCTTGAAGCCAACCGTAGCGGAGTTTGCAAGATTGTTGGTTAAAACATCCATTCTGTTCTGCTCATTGAGCATTCCGGTATAAGCTGTGTAAAGACCTTTAAGCATAATTTACTCCTGTTTAAACCTCGTAATATTTCGTATCAAGATATTCCACATACTTTCCGGTGCCGATGGCAACGCAGGTAAGAGGTTCGTTGGCGGTGTTGGTTTCGATACCTGTCTTGATTTCGATTAAATCTTCAAGACCTCTTAACATCGATCCGCCTCCCGTAAGAACGATACCACGTTCTGCTATATCGGCTGAGAGTTCGGGCGGTGTCTTCTCCAAAACGGAGTGGATTGCGTCAACAATCTGTGTGGTTGTTTCTTTTAACGCTTCTTCCATTTCCGTTGAAGTAACCTTTACCGTATTGGGAAGTCCGGACAAAACGTTAAGTCCTTTAACTTCCATCGAATCCTCTTCAAGTCTTCTGTAAGCGGAACCTATCTTTATCTTGATATCCTCGGCTGTTCTTTCACCGATGGATAAATTGTGTTTTCTCTTAATGTATCTGGCGATTGCTTCATCAAAATCATCGCCCGCAATCTTGATTGATTCGGAAACAACCGTACCGCCGAGTGAAATAACCGCGATATCCGTTGTACCGCCTCCGATATCAACTATCATGTTGCCGCAGGGCTTACTGATATCAATACCTGCGCCGATAGCTGCTGCAATGGGCTCTTCGATAATCGATACATCTCTTGCACCCGCCTGATAAGTAGCATCGAGAACTGCCTTTCTCTCAACTTCGGTAACTCCTGAAGGTACACAGACCGCTACTCTGGGCTTTCTGAACATTCTTCTGCCGACCGCCTTCTGGATGAAGTATTTCATCATCTTTTCGGTAACGGTATAGTCTGAAATAACTCCGTGGCGAAGAGGTCTAATCGCCTGAATGGTACCGGGTGTACGACCGATCATAAGTCTTGCTTCTTCACCGATAGCCCTTATCTTATTTGTATCTTTATCAAAAGCCACAACCGATGGCTCTTTTAAAACAACGCCCTTATTCTTAACATATACAAGTACGGACGCTGTACCTAAATCAATTCCCAAATCCGAATTCTGCATTTTTCTGTCCTTTCCTTTGCATTATATATGAGCCTAATCTTCATCCCGGTCCTGCCAAAGGATTCAATCAAGCTTCTTTTGCACATAATCATAATAATCGCATAATAATCTAGAATGATTATACTCCAAAGAAGCAAGAAATAAAAGGTAAAAATGCACATAAAAAAGGAGCCCTTGTGTTTGAGACCTCCTTGTCTACACTAAATATATCGAAAAAACGGCGGGGATTATTAACCCCTCACCGTAAAATATTTTAAGGCCGGGGCCAACCGCACGATACACCGCGGGCACGCTCCCGCTAAATGGGATCACGTAGCGGCCACTAAACTCGCATTCGCACACTGTGCTCTGCTCGTTAAGTGCCGACGGCTCCCAATTACCCGCTTGTGCATCATACGGTCGTCCCCGGCCGAAGAAGTTATGATTTAATTGGTTTACCGGCAGATATTCTTATACCGGATGGCAAATATGTATTGAAAAAGTTTTTTATTATTTTTGCAATTTGGCTATGCATTTACCTGTGTGAAATCATTTGTTCTTTTTCAGCATCTTGGCAATATATTTGCCTGTATAGGATTTCTTATTCTTGGCAACCTCTTCCGGAGTGCCCTGCGCGATAACCGTACCGCCGCCGTCACCGCCTTCGGGGCCTAAGTCTATGATGTAGTCGGCCGTTTTGATGACATCGAGGTTATGCTCGATGACTATTACGGTATTGCCGGCATCGGTAAGTCTCTGGAGGATATCCACGAGCTTATGAACATCAGCAAAGTGAAGACCCGTCGTCGGTTCGTCGAGGATGTAAATCGTATTGCCTGTTGATGTACGCGAAAGCTCAGTGGCAAGCTTGATTCTTTGTGCTTCGCCGCCGGAAAGCTGAGTCGAAGGCTGGCCGAGTCTTATGTAGGAAAGTCCGACATCGTTTAATGTCTTCATTTTCTTTTTGATGGAAGGAATCGCATCGAAGAATTCAACTGCTTCGGCTACGGTCATTTCCAGTACGTCCGATATGCTCTTGCCTTTATATTTGACTTCCAGAGTTTCTCTGTTATATTTCTTTCCGCCGCAGACCTCGCAGGGTACGTAAACATCGGGAAGGAAATGCATTTCAATCTTTACGATACCGTCACCCGAACATGCCTCACATCTTCCGCCTTTTACATTAAATGAGAATCTGCCCTTGGCATATCCCTTGGCTTTCGCATCCTTTGTCTCCGCAAAGAGGTCTCTGATAAGATCGAATACGCCTGTGTATGTCGCGGGATTTGACTTGGGTGTTCTTCCGATTGGCGACTGATCGATGTTGATTACTTTATCAAGTTTTTTGATGCCTTTTATGTTCTTGTGTTTGCCCGGTACGCACTGTGCACGGTTTAAATCCCTTGCAAGACGCTTATATAAAATCTCATTGATAAGCGAACTCTTACCGGATCCCGAAACACCCGTTACACAGGTGAATACCCCGAGAGGAATATCGACATCTATGTTCTTTAAATTGTTTTCACATGCACCTTCAATGGTGATGAAATCTTTAGGCTTTCTTCTCTCGCTCGGTACAGGTACAAAAAGGTCTCCCTTTAAATACATGCCGGTAATGGAGTCGGGACATTTCATGATATCCTCGGCCGTTCCGCATGCAACGACCTGCCCGCCTTTTTCGCCTGCCTGAGGACCGATATCTACGATGTAATCCGCCTGAAGCATCGTATCTTCGTCATGTTCAACGACTATAAGATTGTTGCCAAGATCTCTTAATTTCTTTAAGGATGCAAGAAGCTTGTCGTTGTCTCTTTGATGAAGACCGATACTCGGTTCATCGAGAATATATGTAACTCCGACAAGTCCGGAGCCTATCTGAGTGGCAAGACGGATTCTTTGAGCTTCGCCTCCTGAAAGTGTGGCGGTAGGACGAGACATCGCAAGGTATCCGAGTCCCACATCGATTAAGAATCCCACTCTCGAACGAATCTCTTTTAAGATCTGATTACCGATTAAAGCGGCATTGCCTTCGAGTGTAAGATTAGTGAAAAACTCATGCATTTCTCCGAGAGCCATCTGAGTTACTTCGTAAATGTTTTTACCGTTTACGGTAACGGCAAGCGAAGTCTTTTTGAGTCTCATACCGCCGCAGACGCTGCAGGGCGTATCAGACATGTATTTCTCATATTCGAGTCTCGCTTTTTCAAAAGGAGTCTGCTTGTATCTGTCTATCGTATTGCCGAGGATTCCTTCGAACTGAATCGGATATACTCCTTTTCCTCTTGAACTCTCGTAATGAACGTTAACGAATTCTCTCGTTCCGTTAATCAGAATATCCTGAATGTCATCGGGAAGATCTTCAAAAGGCGTATCAAGCGAGAATTCAAAATGCTTTGAAAGAGCCTTTAACACTTCATTTGAAAAAGACCCGTCCTTTTTGCTGTTCTTCCATCCGATAACCTGAATCGCACCGTCCGAGATTGAAAGCGATCTGTCAGGTATCATTAAATTAATATCAAATTTTCTCTTAAATCCGAGACCGTCACACTCGGGACATGCGCCGAAAGGATTGTTGAATGAAAAACTTCTCGGCTCTATCTCTTCGATACTCGTACCGCAGTCGGGACATGAGAACGACTGGCTGTAGTGATATTCGTTTCCTTCTGAATCGGCTACGGTCAAAAGGCCTTCCGAAAGCGCCAGTGCGTTTTCCACGGACTCGGTAAGTCTGCTTTGAACTTCTTCTTTTACCACAAGTCTGTCGATAACGATATCGATATTGTGCTTAATGTTTTTGTCTAATTTGATTTCTTCGTCAAGGTCGTAAATGCTTCCGTCTATTCTCGCACGCAAATATCCGCTTTTTGCAGCTCTTGCAAGAAGCTTTTCATGTTCGCCTTTTCTGCCTCTTATTACGGGAGAGAGAATCTGAATCTTGGTTCCTTCGGGAAGGGATAAAATCTTATCCACCATTTCGTCGACGGACTGTCTTGAGATTTCTTTTCCGCATTCGGGGCAGTGCGGAATACCTATTCTCGCATAAAGAAGTCTCAAATAATCATAGATTTCCGTAACCGTGCCGACCGTCGATCTCGGGTTTCTGTTGGTTGATTTCTGATCGATACTGATTGCGGGCGAAAGACCTTCGATGAATTCGACATTGGGCTTTTCCATCTGTCCGAGGAACTGTCTCGCATAAGACGAGAGCGATTCCATATATCTTCTCTGACCTTCGGCGTAAATCGTATCGAATGCAAGCGATGATTTACCGGATCCCGAAAGTCCCGTGATTACAACGAATTTGTTTCTCGGGATATCAACACTGATTCCCTTAAGATTGTGTTCTTTTGCACCTACTATCCTGATGACATCGGATTTCGGAAGCATCTTCTTAGCCATAATTTACCTCTTACTCTGATATATTGTTTCGGATTTTCTTAAGCTCTGCAAGCTGGTCTCTGTAAATCGCCGCATTCTCGAAATCAAGATCGGTAGCAGCCTTTTTCATCTGCTTTTCAACTGAGAGAATGAGTTTGTTGATCTCATCAAGGTTCATGCTCTCAGGCTCCATCTTCCAGCCCTTCTCGGCTTCGGCAACCTTCTTGGATATCGAAATCACATCTCGAACCGCCTTCTTGATGGTAGTGGGAACGATGCCGTGTTCTTCGTTGTACTTCTCCTGAATCGCACGACGTCTCTTGGTCTCGTCAATCGCAATCTTCATCGAATCCGTAATCTTATCCGCATACATGATTACATGACCTTCGGAGTTTCTTGCGGCACGTCCGATGGTCTGAATGAGTGATGTCGCCGAACGAAGGAATCCTTCCTTGTCCGCATCGATTATCGCGACAAGACTTATTTCGGGAATATCAAGTCCTTCACGAAGAAGGTTGATTCCGACAAGCACATCGAATACGTCAAGTCGCATGTCTCTTATTATCTCCGCTCTCTCAAGCGTGTCTATGTCCGAATGAAGATATTTAACTCTGATGCCGACTTCTTTAAGATAATCCGTAAGGTCTTCGGCCATACGCTTTGTAAGCGTCGTGACAAGCACTTTGTTGCCTGCCTTCGTAACCTTGTTAATCTCGGAAATCAAATCGTCAATCTGACCTTCCGTGGGTCTTACAAATATCTCAGGATCAAGAAGTCCTGTAGGTCTTATAATCTGTTCCGTACGAAGGAGCTCGTGTTCTTCCTCATATTTTGACGGAGTCGCCGATACACATAAAAGCTGATCTATTCTGTCCTCGAATTCATTGAATGAAAGAGGTCTGTTGTCAAGCGCAGAGGGAAGTCTGAATCCGAAATCCACGAGCGTGTTTTTTCTTGCTCTGTCGCCTGCATACATACCGCCGATCTGCGGAATCGAAATATGCGACTCGTCGATAATCATTAAGAAATCATCCTTAAAAAAGTCCATAAGACAATGAGGCGGATCTCCGGGTTTTAATCCCGCAAGCACGGGAGCATAGTTTTCAATACCCGAACATGTACCCGTCTCACGAAGCATCTCAAGGTCGAAAGTTGTTCTCTCAAATATTCTCTGAGCCTCGACGAAACGGTCTTCGCTCTTAAAATATTCAACCCTTTCTCTCATTTCTTCTTCAAGTTTTTTGCATGCGATTTCTATTTTATCTTTGGAAATAACATAATGCGAAGCGGGGAAAATCGCCACATATGTAAGCACGGACTTTTTCTTGCCCGTCACATGATCTACTTCCGCGATTTCTTCTATCTCGTCACCCCAGAAAGATATTCTGATGATGCCCTCGCCGCCTTCTGCTTTGGCAATCTCAAGCGTATCTCCGCGGACTCTGAATGAAGAACGCGTCAAATCCATGTCGTTACGCTCATACTGCATGTCAACGAGGCGCGCGATAATCTCGTCACGGTCGATTACCATGCCGGGGCGAAGCGACATAATCATGCTTTCGTAATCCTCGGGGCTGCCGAGGCCGTATATACAGGATACACTCGCAACGACTATAACGTCTCTTCTTTCGGTAAGAGAAGCTGTCGCCGAAAGCCTTAATTTATCAATCTCTTCATTGACCGAAGAATCCTTTTCGATATAAGTATCCGTCGAGGGAACATAAGCTTCGGGCTGATAATAATCGTAGTAAGATACAAAGTATTCAACCGCATTTTCGGGAAAGAATTCCTTCATCTCGGAATAAAGCTGTCCTGCGAGAGTTTTATTGTGGGAAATGATGAGGGTCGGCTTGTTAAGAGCTTCGATAACATTAGCCATAGTAAATGTCTTGCCGGAGCCTGTAACACCAAGAAGCGTCTGAACCTGATTGCCCTTTTTGAAACCTTCCACCAGATCCTTGATTGCCTGAGGCTGGTCACCCGTCGGTTTATATTCGGAATGAAGTTTAAAATCCATTGTAATTCCTCTTATCCTGCTGCCTGATATTAATAAAATGCAGCCTGAAATAAAAAAGATATGCTAATGGATAGCATATCATTTTTTGTCTTTAATGTCCATACAATTAAGAACATTTGTTCGCATATTTATTATCCTTTTTTCTGCAAACATTATTTATTTGAATTTTTATCCTTTGCTTTTAATATCTGTTATCTTCGATGATTTTCCAGTTGTTCTTGTCGCGCATGTCTTTTTCGACTTCAAACCAGACACCGTCCATAAACTTGAATCCGTTGTTTTCTTCGATATCCGGAGCGAATGCGCCCAATACTTTCTGAGGACCTTCATACTTTTTATCGCTGTTAATTGCTTTGCCTGTAAAAGGATTAACGGGATTGTCGATAAGGCCTTCCATCGCGATTGTCGGCGTATCGGCATTGGTCATAAATTCTTCGTTAACAGTGAATCCCTTTGCGTTGAAGTCTTTAACCAAAAGCATGGGATAATAATTTTCAATATCAAGATAAGGGTCATCCCCGTCACCGATCTGATAGATTTCATTTTGCTGAACCGGTCTTCCGTGGTCTGCTACAATGATGATTCTCGTATTGTCAAATACACCCTCTTCTCTTAAATAATCAAGCCAAGCACCGATTTTTAATATTGCGGCCATGTTGCTTTGATATTCCGCATAGTGAACATCTGTGGTCATCTCAAGCGTAATGCCGTTGTATGTATATCTGTCGGAATGAGCAGCCTCATATTCCTCATTGTTGATGTAATATGCCGCTTCATACTCGGGTTCCTGGAAATAAACAGCACGGTGAGTAAGTTCGTTATCCATCATCAAAAAGTTATTTGAATCATCATCGACAACATTGGTCATCTCATCCAGATGCGTAAGTGTCGAATAATCCCACATGAGCTCTTCATCAATTCCCTCTGCAATCATAAGTCCGGTTCTGAACTGTCCCTTTGCCTCGGTTATTGCAGCATTTACACCGCCGTTATCCACGCACTCATTGTACATACCTAGATTGTAAAAATGATTCTGCAGGGCAAGAGGTGCGATCTTCATGATTGAATAACAGAAAAAGTTTCTGAAATTTCGATCCGATACGCTTTCTTTTTCGGCATTCCAGAAATACCCTCTGGCAATGTATGCATTGATATCCGGATAGTCATCATATATCGAAAGATCCGGCACATAATTGTATCCTGCAAAAGGCGGATCGCAAACCGTGACATTGTAACCTGCGTTGTCAAAAAGAACAGGCATTACCTTTAGGGCTTCATCGTGTTTAACCTGAAGAATCTCCGTATCTCTTTTATTGATTTCTTCGGGTGTGTATTCATATCCTCCGAAAAGCGCGGGTGCACCGTAATTGGTACACATACCGAAGGAAATGGTATTCGGATAATATGTAAAGCCGTCATACATTTCTTCGATTTCAGGTCTTTCATTCATGAAATACGGCAGGTATTCATTCATCGCACGGTCAGCCATAAACACTATGACATTCTTTCCGTTTTTGCTTAAATTAAACGAAGGCTTGTTCTCTCCGATTGCCGCTACCGATGATTTAATCTGATTAAGACTTGAGTTGATTCCGATGCAGTTATAGACACTCATTCCCAAAACCGCCACCACCCCGGCAATAAATGCAACACTTGCTTTCTTGCCCACGAAATTAATCAAAACCGCAGTAAGCGCACCGACAAGCAGCACCGCAAGAATGTTTATTGCAATTGTTTTTAAAGGAACATTGAATACTTCATTGTACGCAAGCGAACTGTTAAGCAACGATCTGTTCTTTCCGAAAAACATGTAATCCACTGTGGCCACAATGCAAAGAACACCCATTGCGATATTGAATATTTTCTTAATCTTCTCTCCCGCAAGAGAAAAGAATACCGAGAACCAAACCACAAACAATCCCGTTGCTATGCATGCGGCACTTACCACAAACCACAAAGGATTTAAGAAATTGTAAATATCCACGAATTCCTGCGGAGAAGATTTAAGAACCGCAGAAGGAATAAGCATTCCGGTAAGCACTGCCATGTAGACTCCGCAAAGAGTAAAAAGGAGTCTTGATGATTTTAATTTGAGTATTTCTTTTCTTTCTTTTGAAGGATCTTTTTTCTTTTTGATAATCGATACCAAAAGCGGTACAAAGCAGATAAGCGCAAATGCAACCATTATGAGAAGGAATGATTTGCTTCCTGTCTTTTTTAATGCAAAAGGCAAAAGACCTATAATGGATACGCCTGCTGCCGCAAAAAGAATATTGAGTACTTTTCTTGCTTTTTCGGATTTGTAATAAATCGTTTTGACAAGTGAAAAGACATTATTTAAAGTCCAGTAAAATACAAGTCCCGAAGGGGATTTATATAAAAAGAAAAAGAAGAATATTGCCATTCCGTAAAGCTGAATCTTGGTCTTTAACGGATAACCCTTGGTAAAAATAATGCAAGAAATCATATTTACCGTGGTCATGATTATCGGCAGTAAATTGATTGAAAATGCACCAATCGCAATAAGCGCATCCTGCGAACCCAAATCCGCGATGGGGCCGAATGATACCCCTTTTATGATGGGAAGGTTTGACAAAAACTGATATGCCGCGATAAAGAAAGGAATCTCCAAAAGCAGGGATATCGAGCCTTTGAACACGTCGGTCGGCTTGTATCCGTTTTGTCTGTAATAGGTATTCAACATCATCATTTTTTCATCACCCTTAAAGGTTTTCTTGATGTGTGAAACACCCTTTCTCAACTTGTTTTCAATGTCTCTCTCTTCTTCCTGAACCTGATCTGCACGATTGTACAAAGGCAATACCAAAAGATTCATCGCCAGACTCAAAGCGATGATGGAAAGACCGGGATTCTGCAATCCTTTTTGAGCAACGGAATATATATATTCAAAAAATATTTGTAACGGCTTAATAAGCACCGAGTACGGTATCTGGAAAAATGTCATTCCGGTTATTTACCTGCCTTACTCTTTAATTCGTTATATTTTGCAATCATGTAATCAACTGTATTCTTCGTGCCTTCGCCATAGCACTGCCAGCATTCTTTTCTGACTTCTTCTCTGCCCTTGGCGAATTCATCGCTTTCGATGCAGGTATCAATAAGATTCTTGATATCCGAAAGATTATCCGATGTAATCATCTTTCCGAGTCTCGGAAGCGCGGAAAGTGTCCAGATATCTTCGTCAAGCCACCAGAGATCGTAAGCGGATGTATCGAATTCCGTGTCGGTATAAATGATCGGCTTATCGTAAACAAGCGCAAAATCAAATACGACACCCGAGAAATCGGAGATAAGAATATCCGATCTTTTCAATACTTCAAAATTGTCTCTGTCTCTGTTCCACTCAATCCTGTCGGATTCAGGGAATTCTTTCATAAGCGAATCCATAAGTTCTTTTTCGGAAGTAAATGACTGAGGATGAGGTCTTACAATAATATGGTATCCGGTATCAAGAAGAGCTTTGATAATCTCGCCTTTGAATTTATTGAAAAGCGAAGTTTCTCCCCATGTGGGCGCAATAAGAACGGTTCTCTCATGATTTTCGACAGGACCGCTTTCCTTGAGTCTTTTGGCCATCTCATCCATGTAGGGAATACCGCACATATGCAGATCTTTTGCGGGAAGATTTCTCATTGCCTCAAGTTTTCTAATCTGTCTCTCATGAAAATCACCGGCAATTAAAACTGCATCGTAATAATCAAGTCCGAACATTCTGTAGAAGTTAATCTCGCCTGCGGCATGAGGAATATGAATGTAATAATCCACGTCTCTCGATCTCTTCCACTGATAAACATCAAGTCCGGGAGTAGTGGCAAGCACAACGGAAGCATTGAGGAAATTAAGCTTTGAAAAGGCTTTGTTTCCCTCGCCCAAATATCTTGCTTTTACATGCTCAAAACCGGAATTAAGTCCGGGGTCGTCCTCTGATGCGGTAAGATATTCGACATCGATTCCTCTTTCGTTAAATTCACGGCATATGGGTTCAAAAGTATTCCAGTATCTCTTGTCATCCGCAAAAATAACATAAGGAATCTTATCGCTTTTTATCTCTTCTTTTTTACCGCTTGTCAGTTTAAATCGTATCTTAACCCAGGCCATCCTGATGATATATCCGACAGCGCCGAAAACACCTATAAGAACGGCAAAAAGCATACTGCCGGTTCCGGGGTCTATGTATAAGAGCAAATTATCAGTCGACATTTAACAAAACTCCTTTTATCTGTTATCCTCAAGTATTTTCCAGTTATTTTTATCTCTCATATCGCCTTCAACGGAAAGCCACAATCCATCCATAAATACATTACCGCTGTTTATGATAATGTCGGGATTGTGAGCTCCGAGGATTTTCTGCGGTCCTTCTTTGGCATCGTTGTTTATCTCCTTGCCGGTAAACGGGTTTACGGGATTCTCGATAATACCGTCAAACGCATAAGTCGGCACATCCGCATTGGTCATAAACTCTTCGTTTACACTGAAACCGTGAGCATCAAAATCCTTCATCATCAAAAGCGGATAATAACTCTCGATATCAGTCTCGTAATCATCCGTGCCGTCAAGTGCAAACATGTCATTATGATAAAGCCACTTTCCGTGATCCGAAACGATTATGATCCTTGTATTGTCGTAAACGCCCTGTTCTTTGAGGTAATCAAGCCAGTATCCTATCTGAAGTATCGCACACATATTAACCTGATAGCTTCCGATCTGGACATCATTTTCCATTTTAAGATTGACGCCGTCTACGGTATATCTGTCGGCATGTTCTCTCTCAAACTGTTCGTTGTCGACATAGTACGATACTTCATACTCAGGTTCCTTGAAATAAATCGGCCAGTGAGTAAGTTCATTGTCTATCATTAAGAAATTGTTCGAAGCATCATCACTTATGCTTGTCATATCGGAAAGATTTACAAGAGTAAGATAATCTTCCATAACCTCTTCGTTGATACCCGTACATTTGTACAAACCGTCCTTGACGATGGCTGTGGAATTTTTCATCTCATCAAGGAATCTCTTGTTTCCGATACTCTCATTGTATGTACCGTGATTGTAAAGATGTGCCTGAATAGCAAGCGGTGCAATTTTGGTTAACGAATAACAAAAGAAGTTTCTGAAATTTCGATCTGATACATTGACCTTTTGCGCATTCCAGTAATATCCCTTGGTGATAAAGCCTTTAATATCGGGATGGTCTGCATAAATCGAAAGATCGGGAACCGTCGAGTATCCCGCATAAGGAGGATCACAGACGGTAACATTGTATCCGTTCTCGTCGAAAAGATAAGGCATAACCCTTAACGCTTCATCGTTCTTTTTCTGCAGGGATTCCGTATCTCTTTTGTTTATCTCATCGGGAGTGTATTCATATCCGCCGAATATTGCCGGTGCACCGTAGTTGGTGCAAAGTCCGTAAGAAATTGTATTGGGATAATATGTAAAGCCGTCGTACATTTCCTTAATTTCGGGCTTTTCGTTTACAAAATAAGGAATGTATTCGTTTATGCCTCGGTCAAGCATAAAGACAATTACGTTTTTGCCGTTTTTTGAAAAATTAAAGGAAGGCTTGTCTGTATTGACGGAATCAATGACTCCTTTGAGCCCTTTAATCTCTTTTTGAATCGCACTGCAGTTAATGACTGACATTCCGAGTATCGCAAGCGTACCGGCTATAATAAACACTCTTAATTTTTTTCCGAGAAGCAGTGTAATCGCAATGCCTGCAGCTGTTACCAAAGCTATCACCGCAAGATTTAATACTATGAGTTTTAAGGGTGATACATATTCTTCGGTATATGCGAGTGCACTGTTTAAAATCACGTTGTTTTTGCCAAAAAACATATAGTCCACGGTCGAAACAAAACAAAGCACGCACATTGCAACATTCAGTATGCTCTTAATCTTTTTATCCAAAAGTCCGTAGAAAACTCCGAACCAGATTATGAAAAGACCGACGGCAAGACACGCCGCGCTTACCACAAACCAGAGCGGATTCAAGAAATTGTAAATATCCACGAATTCCTGCGGTGAGGATTTGATAACCGCTGAGGGAATAAGTATTCCCGTTAAGATCGTCATGTATATTCCGCCGAGAATGAAAAGCTTTCCGTCGGTTTCTTTTATTTCTTTCTTCTCCTTCGTCTTTTCCTTTTTCTTTTTGGAAACGACAGAAAGAAGCATCGGAATGAAAGCAATAAATGCCAACAAAACGATTATCAAAAGAAATGATTTGCTTCCGGTTTTTTGCATTGCAAAAGGAAGAGAGCAAAGAAGCAATACTCCCACTGCGCAAAATGCAATATTAAGGATTTTTCTTGCTGTTGCGGATTTGTAATAAACCGTCTTAACCAGCGAAAAAAGGTTATTTAACGTCCAGTAAAATACGAGTCCCGAAGGGGATTTGTATAAGAAGAAAAAGAAAAATACCGCCATTGCATAAAGCTGAATCTTGTTTTTCAAAGGATATCCTTTGGTGAAAACAATACAGGATATCAGATTCAGTGATGTCATTACAATCGGTAAAAGATTAACAGAAAAAGCACCGATTGTAATCAGGGCATCAGGTGCTCCGAGATTGGCAATCGGTCCGAAAGATACATTTTGAATTGCATCAAGATTGGATAAAAACTGATATGCGGCAATAAAGAAAGGAATCTCCAAAAGAAGCGAGACAGAACTTTTGAATACATCCGTGGGTTTGTATCCGTTCTGCCTGTAATATGTCTGCAGCATCATCATTCTTTCATCACCCTTAAAGGTCTTTCTGATGTGTGCAACGCCTCTTCTTAACTTGTTTTCAATATTTCTTTCTTCTTCCTGTACCGCATCCGCTCTGTTGTAAAGCGGGAGAACCAAAAGGTTCATTGAAAGGCTTAACGCGATGATTGATAAACCCGGATTGTTAAGCCCTTTTTGCGCTACCGTGAATATGTATTCGAAAAAAATCTGAAGCGGTCTTATAAGGACCGTGTAAATCACTTGAAAAACACTCATTTTAGTTTAATTTATCCTTTAAGTAATCTAACGCGTAATCCAACTGATTGTCTGTCTCGTCTTCAAGATATTTATCCGAATCAAACTTAACTTCTTCATCGGGTTCAATACCGATTTTATGAATGTTGTTTCCGTTGGGTGTGTAATACTTGCTGGTCGTAATCTTAACTGCGGAACCGTCAGTCAACGGAAGAATGCTCTGTACGATACCCTTTCCGTAAGTCTTGGTTCCGATAAGTGTTCCGATACCGTAGTCTTTGATGGCACCCGCCATAATCTCTGATGCGGAAGCAGAACCTCCGTCGATTAAAACTACAAGAGGAACGTTAATTTCGTTATCGCCGTCACATGAATATTCATTACGCTGACCGTATTTGTCTTCGGTATAAACGATGAGTCCTTTGGGAAGAATCTCACGGCAGATATTAACCACAACGTCAAGATTTCCTCCGGGGTTGCCTCTTAAATCAATGATTAACCCCTTCATATCAGCATCCTTGGCCTGTTTGTATGCTTCTCTAAACTGATCTGTGGTTACGGAATCAAATTCCTTAATCTGAATGTACCAGATTCCGTCTTCTTTTTCACTAACTTCGATGGTGGGTGTATCTATTTTTCTTCTTTCCAGAGTAACGTCGTATTTTCCGTCTTCACCCTCCAAAGTGATAGTTACGGAAGTCCCTTCAGGTCCTCTGATTTTGCTTACAACTTCATCGAGAGTCTGACCGTAAACTTCCTCTCCTTCTACAGCCACTACATAATCGCCGGGTGCGATAAGACCGCATTCTTTTGCGGAACCGCCTTCGATGAAGCTTTCAATCTGAGGATATCCGACATCGTTATTCATCTTAAGATAAGCACCGATTCCTTCGTAATTGCCGTTCCAACTTGCCTGCATTTCTTCAAATTCTTCGGGGCTGTAATAAACGGTATAAGGATCGCCGACACCGCTCATAATGCCGTAATAAAGACCGTTTTCAAGATCTTCATCATCAACATCCTCGTAATAATATGTATCGATGTATTTTTCCAGTACATCTATTTTTTCAAGAGTCTTTTCGTCAATAAAACTGCTCGTGGAAGCGAGTTTGCTTAATTTCTGACCGTTAAGTCCGATTACTCCGACAACAATCAAAACAACAAGCAGTACGGTTAAGACAGTACCGACGATTGAACCGCCGATAAATACGAGAATGTATTTAATTACCGACCATGCACTTTTCTTTTTTACAGGTTTATTTTCTGTATTTGTATTAATATCGCTCACTTAAGCCTCCTTACGGCCGCCTTTGACAGTCGTACTAATAATTGATTACCCATCAGGGTTTGGATATATAATTCCAGGGTGATACATATTCACCGTTTAATCTTACGCTAAAATGAAGATGGTTGCCCGTACTTCTTCCGGTTGAACCGACAAGTGCGATAACATCTCCTCTTTTTACTTCCTGTCCCTGTGAAACAAGGAGTTTGGATGCATGCATGTATACGGTGTAAAGTCCGTCACCGTGATCTATCATTACATAGTTGCCCATGGCGCCCGTGTATGAAGCGGATACCACAGCACCGTCATAAGCCGCAAGAATATTCGATCCTGCGGGCGCAGCCAAATCAACTCCGTTATGGAACATGTTAACTTTTAAAGTCGGATGGTTTCTGTAACCGAATTCCGAAGAAACTCGTGTATATGAAGGGCAGGGCCAGCAAAAAGCACCGCCGTCGTAAACTCTTAAGTTTTGAAGTGCCTTCTTTTCTTCGGCAACAATTCTTTCAAGCTCGGAAATCGTAGCATTCTGCTCGGCGATTTCAGCTTCGTATTCTCTGATGGCTCTTTCCTTGTCGACGATTTCTTCTTCGACGGCCGCTATTTCAGCCTGCTTCTGACCGATAAGTTCTTCAACGGCTTTCTGTTCATCCTCTGCTGCCTTTTTGGTCTCTTCAAGCAATGCTTCTTCGGCTTCGAGTTCTTCTTCGCAGACCTTTACGTATTCAACTGTTTCCGCATATTCCTTAAACATTCTGTCATCGTATTTGGACAAGTCCTCAACGTAATCCATCTGGTTTAAGAAATCGCCTAATCCCTTTGCATTAAGCAAAAGTTCAAGATAATAATTGTCACCCTGTTCGTAAACCGCCTGAACTCTCTTTTTCATGCACTCGTACTGATGATCCTTAATCTCGATTGCTTCTTTGAGTTCTTCTTTGGTTTTCTCTATTTCGGCATTCTTGTCTATAATATCCTGCTGCAATCCCTCTATCTTTTCTTCGATTGAAGCCACCTGAGCATCAAGTTCGGTAACATACTGCGAAAGATTTGCTTTGCTCTGTTCAAGGGATTTCTTTATCTTTTCAACATTTGTTTTGCCTTTGGCGAGCGAATCCTTTTCGCTCTTGGCATTTTTGATTGCATTCTCTTTATCCTTAATGGACTGCTCGAGAGCGCTTGTGTCTTTTTTCTTTTCTTCTTCTTTTTCGGAATCTTTGGATTCTTCCGTAGTTTCGGTTTTATCCGTTCCGGTCGCAAAAGCAACGTTCGCAAAAGGATTTGAGAACGCTATCGCCGATACTGAAATCGTAATGATGATTAAGCTTAAAATTTTTCTGCCTCTGAAACGGATCATTTTATTCTTCCCCGAATATCAAACTCTTAAGTGCTTACGAACTGTAAAGAAGCTGCCCACAAAACCGATTCCCACACCTATGCAGAGTGAGAAAGGAATCAGATAAATAAATATATCCCAGGCGGGCACGAAAGTTAAAAACGAAAGGAATGCAAACTTCTCGCTGATAAAATCTGTAGCCAGTTCATAAAGGTAATACAAAAGTCCCATGGGAATTGCCGCACCTATCAAACCTATGAGCATGGCTTCAAAAACGAAGGGGGCTCTTACAAAAAAGTCCGTTGCACCGATGTATTTCATGATGGTAATTTCTTCCTTACGAACGGAAATGCCCATCGTAACTGTATTGTTGATAAGGAAAATACTTACCGCAAAAAGGATAACGATGATGCCGACGAAAACATATACAAGAACCATATTAATTCCGGATAATGTGTCTGCCGTGAAATCCGATTTGTTGATCTTTCTGATGCCTTCAACGCCTTCAAGGTAATTAACAAGCTGGCTCTGCATGGTGACATCGCTTAAATAAATCTGATAGTTGGCACAGTTTTCAAGAGGGTTCTCTGTGAATCCCTGAGCGTATTCGCCAAGCTGCTCGGAGAATTTCTCCCATGCTTCTTCCGCCGTGATAAGTTCATATCTTGCGACTTCGGAACGACGGCCGATTATTTCGCCGATTTCCTCGATTCTCTCTTCGGATATTCCTTCATCGAAAAATACGGTTACGGATACATTCTGCTCGGCATTGCGAACGATGTTTGCCACGTTGAAAGCAATCGCATAGAAAATTCCGAATACGAAAAGACATGCGGAAATCGTAGCTACCGTAGCCACCGTAAACCATTTGTTTTTAAATACACCGATAACGCCCTGTTCGATGGTATAAAAGAAAGTTCTAATCTTCATCGAAATAACCTCCGTTCTCGGCATCGCTTACAATCATACCCTGCTTGATGGTAACAACACGTTTTTTCATGTCATTGACAAGTTTGTCATTGTGAGTAACGACAACAACCGTGGTACCGTTCTCGTTAATAGTCTCAAGCAGTTTCATAATTTCGGCCGTATTGTATAAATCGAGGTTACCTGTAGGCTCGTCTGCAAGAAGAAGCTTGGGCTGATTAACCAAAGCTCTTGCAAGAGCCACTCTTTGCTGCTCACCGCCGGCAAGCTGCTTGGGTTTTGCTTTATATTTTCCCGCAAGTCCCACGAGTGAGAGCATGCTGGGTACATTTCTTCTTATCTCACGCTCGGATTTCTGAGCTATTCTTTGAGCGAATGCAACGTTTTCATATACGTTTCTGTCTTTTAAAAGTCTGAAATCCTGGAATACAACACCGAGAGTTCTTCTGAATTTGGGGATCCTTCCGTGTTTGATCGTCATAAGGTTGAATCCGTTGACGAAAATATTGCCGCTGTCGGCTTTGAGTTCACGAAGCAAAAGCTTTATAAGCGTGGACTTTCCGGCGCCGGAGACACCTACGATAAACACAAACTCTCCGTGTTTAACCTTCAAATTGATGTTGGAAAGAGCGGGTACACCGTCTGAGAATGTCTTGCTGACATCTTCAAGATATATGGCATAATCGGAAATATTGGAATCCGCTTCCCTTCTTTTTCTTTTGGTTTCTGCCATTGTTTACTCCTGTTTAATACTCAAGTGTTTCCATGTATTTCATGTATTTGACTACCATTAAAGCAATTCTGAACGTAATGGCATCCTCGAAGATTCTCAAATCCAGTCCGGTGTTTTTCTGAATCTTGTCAAGTCTGTAAACGAGGGTGTTTCTGTGAATGAAAAGCTGTCTGGATGTCTCGGAAACATTAAGACTGTTCTCGAAGAATTTCTTGATGGTGGTAATTGTCTCCTCATCAAATTCTTCGGGATTAACGTTATCGAAAATTTCTTTTATAAACATCTTGCAAAGAGGAATCGGCAACTGGTATATTAAACGTCCTATGCCGAGTTCGCTGTATGCAATAACATTTCTTTCTTCATAGAAAATACCACCTACGTCAAGAGCCATCTTGGCCTCTTTGTAGGAACGGCTGACATCCTTGATTTCGTTAACGAGCGTACCATACGAAATTCTGATGTTTTTTGCATTTTCTTTGGCGAGAAGTTTGTGAAGTCCCGCTATTGCTCCGTCGATTTCTTTCTGAATATTTTCGCTTTGGATTTCTTTGATTACAACAACATTTTTTTCATCTACCGCGCTTACGAAATCATGTTTATCCGCAATCATTGCTTCCTTGACGATTGAAAGAATATCCATGTCCTTGTTGGCGGTATTGTCAATAAGGATTACGACTCTGGATGCATCGAGGGGAATATGAAGTCTCTTTGCGTAACCGTAAATATCAACAAGAAGAAGGTTATCCAAAAGAAGGTTTTTGATGAAATTATCTTTATCAAATCTCTCTTTGTAAGCTACCGCAAGGCTCTGAATCTGAAAAGCCGCCATCTTGCCCACAAGATAGGAATTATCGCCGTTGCTTGCGCAAATTACAATATATTCGAGAGACTGTTCGTCATAAATCTTAAAATACTGACTGCTCTGAATTTCCTGGCTGTCAGCCGATGATTTGACGAATTCTCTTACCTGCGCCTGGAAATTGACATTGCCGCTCATTGTGGTAGCGATAGTCTTTCCCTCTGCATCGGTAACGCACAAATCCACTCTGGAAATGCTCTTAATACCTTCTATTGACTGTTGCAAAATTTGGTTTGATACCATGTTTCCTCCACCCCTATGCAAAACTGACAACGGTAAATAATGCGAGTTATTTACTTTTACTCACCTAATTTAACATTTTACTATATTTACCAAAAAATTGCTACAGTTATTATATATTTTGTACCTTTTTCATTTGTGATTTTTATGACAAACGTTTCTCCTTATAGTCAAAATGCACAAAAACCCGAAAATCGGATTCTTGTGCATTATTGTCTTCTTTCTCTGGCGTAAATTACTTTTTCGCCTATCTCTATTTCGCCGTTTTTCAAAAGATGGCCGACAGCCCTTTTGAACTGGTTTTTGCTCATATTGCATTCCCTTTTGATGGTCTCGGGAGATGCTTTGTCGTTAAACGGAAGAACTCCGTCATACGAATTAATCAGATATTTTACATAATCGGCATCCTTGTCGATAGTCGCATAAGCTTTGTCTCTTAACGCGAGATTAAGCCTGCCGTCATCCAGAACCGATGTGACTCTTGCCTCGAAAGTATCGAGTACCCTGATATCCTTGGTTATTTCCTTCGCGGGAATAAGTGCGGAGTATTTGTCGTCTACAGCGCAGAAAGCGCCGAATTTTTCGGATATCTCGTAAACCCTGGCATTTACCCAGTCATCCTTTTGGTAATCGCTTCCGGTAGCAAGATATTTGTATATTCTCATGGACGCACAAAGTCTTTCGGACTTATCCGTATATGCTCTGACCAAGACCTCATCCGAAGGATTAAGTTTGGTGGTCTGTTCTTTAAAGGGAAGAAATAAATCCTTCTCGAGGCCCCAGTCGAGAAACGCGCCTATTTTCGAAACGCCGACGACTTTTAACAATGCTATCTCACCCACACAGATTTTGGGTGTTCTCCTTGTTGCTATAAGTCTGTCGGAGGAATCTTTGTACAAAAACAACTCAAGTGTATCCCCGAGCTTAAGGTCCGCGGGAACTTCCTTTGCCGGAAGCAAAACCCTTTCTTCTTTTTGACCTTCCTCGGCGAAATATACACCGAATTCTACTTTTTTGACAGCCGTTAATACCTGTTTTCTGCCAATTTCAAACATGTCTTCTCCGTTCTAGAAAATATTGTTGCCAAAACCGCCTCGCGGTCTGTTAAACTCCTCGGCATAATGTTCTCTTTCCCATGCCGCAAAGTCGTCATCCGAATATCTGTTAACCGTCTTTCCACCCTTCTTAACAGTGGTAGGAGTACTCTGTGCTCCGTTTCTGGGAGGATTGGAAAGATAGAAGCCGCCATTGCCGAAAGGTGTCGATCCTTCCTTGGTGGTAAATGCCACATGCTCAGTGCTGGCTGTATGTTCAGTATGACTGCTGTATAAACTTCCTCCGAGAGCTCCCGAAGAAAAGCTTGATGTCGATGAAGGTGCAGGTGTTGTCCTTCCTGCAAGTACGTTGGCGAAAGGATTGGACGCCGATTCGGGCGCTCCGATGGTCTTTCCGTAAAGTCCGCCTCTGTCAAGAAGTGTTCCCGATCCGTAATTGCTCTCGTAACTCTCTTCGGAATCGGATCCGCTGTAATAAAGTCCGTTATATGCATCCGGAGCGGTAATGGGTCTGTCCCACTTGGGTTTGCTCTTCTTTGAACTTGAAGATGAACCGAGTCCGCCGTATGTTCCGATATCGCTCTTAATAACTGCCGATGCAGGTTCCGGTTCGGGTTCTGCATATGTCACAGTCTCGGGTTCTGCGTAAGCAGTCTGTTCGGGCTCTGCATATGTGTATGCCGGCTCTGAATAGGTCGTTTCAGGCTCTGTATAAGCAGGCTGCGCAGGCTCTGTATATGAAGCGCTTTCATTTCGGGTTCTGTCACTTCTTGTATGTAAATCAATAAACGATGTAGTTTCAGGTTCACTCTTCTTCGAGGAAGGAAAATCCGAATAGCTCGAAGATGTACCCGCAGATGCGGTATTTGTAAAATCACTGTTTCCCGACTGAGGCGTAAACAATGTACTTGCCGAACTTCTTTCCGTCGTTGTCGATGAATATGAAGCTGATGCAGTCTCACTTGTCGACTCAACCTTCGGAGTAAACAAAGTTGATGCTTTTATCGCAGCAGAAGGAGCAACAGGTGCACTTACAACAGGTGAACTTGCAGCCTCGCTTACAGCCTCTGCAGGTGTGCTCTCCTGAGAAATTGAACTCTTTTTGGCAAAAGATGTAGCCGAATAGTTCTTTTTTGCAAAAGGATCGGGTGCGGGAATATCCTCGGTAAGCTTACCGGATGAAGGTTTGTTGAATACAATCTTGCTTGTAGGTCCGGCTTCTTCCGTGGATCCGGTGATTGCAAAGAACATATATGCGGCACCGATGAGAATGAATATTATAAGCATTACAATAAACGGCGGTTTTACGGGAGATGCAAGCAAAGCATTAAAGAAAATGTTCGTAAAACCTGTTATGTAAATTGCAATTCTGAAAAGTTCCTTATATGAATAGGGCTGCTTGATAATCTTGTTCATTCCGAATCCGACAGCTCCGACAAGATGTCCCATGACAACAGCCGCAAGCGAAAAAACAACAAGAGAAAGGCCGGCCACAATAAGGTAATAGAATATAAACTGACTTTTGAATGTATTAATGAAACCTTCCCTGTTAAAAGAAGAAGGCAGGTGCAGAATATTAAAAATACCTGCGTATTTAAACTTAAACAATCCGCCAAAAGGGAGAATCAGCGATATTGAATTGCCGTTAAAAGCAATAACAGTTGCTCCGAAATTCCAGTCGGTAAGAATCTCAACTTTGCTCTTGTATGTTTTATCTGCATCGGCAACTGTCGAGTCAAATACAAAATTAATTCTCTCATTTTTTCCGACTTTAAAGAATGAGCTCTCCTCAAATTCCATCTTGCCCGAGGCATATGAAAACTGCGGAACCTCTTTTATCTGATTTACTGTTTTGGAAATATAACCGTTTCCTCCGAGACATTTCAAATAAGTGATACCCCAGAAAGCTATCACACTTACAAATGCCATAATGATAATATAGGAAACTAAACTGAAATTTGACTGATTGGACAATCTGTTGAAAAAACGTGGCTTAACCACGCCTTTGAATACATGCTTAAATTGTCCGAAAAAACTTACTCTGTCTTCCATTTTCTCCCCTTAACGAAATAACATTTTTTTTGAACAGACCATTTTTTATTATATAAGATTTTTTTTAATATGCAAATACTTACTCGTGTTTATTTTTTCTTTAATGATAATATTTCGTAATAACCGTTGTTTGCGAGTGTCTTTGTCTCATGGTTTTCCCTTATCCATCTTTCGATGTATTTATTTTCGTATGAATTAAAATATGCGGCATTTGCCCCAAAAGAAGCATCTTTGACAATAATCTCGGGGTATTTGTCGGGAAAGACGTCGTAATATTTTTCATACATTTCGTTAAAAACAGTCGTCCCCTGAACGGAAGGCGTATTTACCTTTTCGCAGAAAGCCACATAAAAGAGCTGTTCCTGACCGATGTACAAAACATTTTTATCCCCTATTGTTTCTTTCATCACTTCATAGGATGAATTCCATGCGTCTGCCTGATCTTTTAAAACAAATATTCCCGCAGCAGGGCCGTTTTCAACCTTTTTTAATTCCGCTCTCATCGTAACCGGTGCGCAGCCGTTGACTCTCAAAAGTATCAGTCTGCAGGCAAACAGACATAAAAGAATGGACAGCGCAAAAGCTGCCGAATAGATTTTTCCTTCCGTATCTTTTTCTTTTGTAAAATATTTCTTTCCGATTACAAAGAGTCCTGCTATGACTACCGGGAAGAGTTTTGAATAAAGAGAATTCATATCCATGTTGGTGATTAAAAAAACCAAAGGAACAGTCAGAATCGAGGGAAGAATTCCGTACAAAAACTCAAATCGGTATTCCCTGAATTTTTTAATTGCAATCACGGAAATCAAAAGAACATACACAAAAAATCTGTCCTGTAAATAAAACTGATTGCAGTTAAGGAAGAGATATCCGTAAAGCGTCTGAAATGATATCAATACAGACGCCGTAAAAAGTGTATATAGAATAAAGGAATAAATGTCGCTTTTCTTTTTTAATACTTTTTTTACAATGAAGACAATCAGCGTCACAGCAAGGGCGATTGCCAAAATAACAGCAATTCCTTTTAAATGCTCAAGAATCTCAAGAGGATATGTATCAATCTTGTACTTCATACCCGATGTGTGTGAAGAATCCATGAGTACGTAACTTATAAAAAGAGGAAGGTCTTTAACGGGCACGCTTAAAACTATGCTGACAACGGTTATTGCCGCCACAAGTGCGGTTCCCATTGTGAAAGAAAGAGTTCCTTTTCCTTTGTTTGTCACGGCCAGACTGATTAAGAACACAAAAAATACGGGAACCATCGTCGGATAGCAAAGGACACTTGCGCCAAACGAAATTCCTGCAAGGAAATAAAGAATGCCTTTTCCGTTTTCTTTGGCAGCCGCAAAAAGAAGGAAGATTAAGAGCATCGCCCAATAATGCATAAGTTCAAACTCGGGAAGACAAATCCATTTTGAGAGGAAATTCATGTGAATAATAAAGATTATGAATGCCGCCTTTGAATTAATCTGCTTAGAGGCAATCGCATAAAGAAATGCACCGATCAGAAGATGAATTACGCTACCGACAATTCGAAGGTATATTACGCAATGAGCGCTTCCTCCGGTTATTTTTATAAAAGGATACAAAAAGAAAGCGGGAAGAAACGCAGAAAACTGGTGCGGTTCCCACATATCAAAAAGAAGCTTGTCACCCGTCACAAGGCGGTATGCCTGAGCTACGGCATAAGATTCATCGACATCAATGCTCACAAATAAGGCCTTTATTATGCCGAGCACTGTCAAAAGGCCAAGGATCGCACAAACTGATATCCATATATATTTTTTTGTTTTGTTGTTCATATCAGGAATTAAATTCCTTTAGCTAAAGTATTTTTTCAGATTGAATCTTCATCCATCCGGGATATGTATATCGCACATTCGAGCGCTTTTTCATAAACATCCGATATCGTCATGATTCTGGATACTTCCAGCATTATATTTTGAAGTACGATTCCGTAAAGAACCGGCCATTCGTCGGGCTTGTTGCAATACCTTGCGGTCATATTCTCATAAATGCCTTCCCAGCATGCCCGGACTTCTTTGTATGTCACTACAGGTGACTCGGAATCCCAAATCCTGTATTCCTTATTTTCAACGGCATTTACTTCTTTCTTTACGACTTCCGTCGGGTCGGGCTTTGCGAAAAACTTTCCCGCGGTCTCGAAAAATCCGTCGCACCAACTCAATACGCTGTATTTTCCATCAAGAAGATATTTATTGACGGAATCTCCCATGTAGAACTTTCTTCCGTCTGCCGCAGTCACAAGATTATATGGCAGTTTGTTGGCCATCACGGCCTGATGGCATGCATATCCCGCCATACCGGCAGAAAGCATAAGAATCTTCTTGTTATCCAGACCGAACGGACCGCTGAATCTCGCCTTAAACATCTCTGCGATATTGGCGGCATTGCCTGCAATTCGCTTTATATCTTCTTCCGTAAGAGTAGCCGTATAATCCGGAGCGGATTTTGCCGCAACCGTTTTGTCCGGAGCATCTTTCAACTCCGTCTCAACCGGTGTCTTTGCTGTTTCATTCTTTGTGGTTTTCTCGATCGCATCGGTTTTGATCCGCGTCTCTGCCGTCACGTTGCTTCCCTGTCCGCTCAGAATAAAAAACGATTCATTATACACTAAAACTCCGTCAGGATTTGCATTTATTGCCTCGATGGATTTAAGGTGATTAATCGCTTCTTTATACGGCGTTAACTCATCATCGCGCGGAATCATCTTAAGAATATCCTGAGCTCTCGTTTTTCTTTTTTCAACAATATTTAATACAAACTTTTCCTGCGGCGTTAAATCCTCTTCTTTGTAATAAATACCGTTTTCTCTGATTTCGGCTTCTTTTTCCAGCCTTATTCTTTCTTCTTCTTTACGTTTATTATCAATAATACTCTTTTGTACATTTTGCTCAATTGCTTTCTGTTTGAGAAACTCCTCACTCAAAACAATTGAATATCGTCCATTATCTTCAAGCCTGACAGCACCGATTTCTTTGAGATGAACCAGAGCATCTTTATATTCATAAATGTTTGCAGATCTCGGAACACGACTCAATATCTCCTGTGAGGTCATTGAGCGGTTGGAAAGTGTCTTTAAAATGACCAGTTCTTTCGGATCAAGCTCGGTTTCTTCAGGGAGAACAACCGCATTTAAAATTTCTTCCTGTGTGAACGTCGCAGCATTTGAATCAATCTTTTTGACGCTTGCTGTTTTGCTTTGATTTGATTGAGAAGCACTTCTCGTGTATCCCGGAACAGAATATGAATCTTCAACAATCTTAGAATTCTCATAATTTTTTATTGTTATTTTTATAATGAAAATTATAATTCTGGAAAAAATAATAAATACAATTGCAACCGCAGGATCTTTTGCTCCAAAACCGAACAAGCATGCTACTATTACAGCTATAACACCTAAAACGCGCAAAATCAGTATCGTTTCTCTATCCATTTTATTTTCTCCCCCTTGGAAACATTACCGCTTTTCGACAACCAAAATACAATTTGAATACGGGTACTCCGTTTCGTTTCCTTCTTCATCCAAAAGAGTCAGATAATTGTTAAGGTTGGCAGGATATCCCGGTTCAAGAAATTCTTTTGCCAGAATAATCTTTGCTCCTATTTCTTCAAAGAAATCCACATACTCTTTTAACGTAAAATAGCCGAACTGTTCCTTGACTTCGTGCGCGTAGCTCTCGCTTCCCCAGGTATATGTATACATGAATTCCCTGATGAAATTAATATCTCCCGCCACGCTCAGTTTTTCTTTGTCGATTTCAATAACTTTTTTCTCATCGGGTATGTCCTTTAATCCTTTAAAGTCATTGAAGTAATTCATGAAAAAGTCGAGTCCCGACGCATCTTTAAATACAATTCTTCTTATACTGTCAGAATCTGTTTTGACTCCGTCTCGAATTATAATTCTTCCGTTGTCCGACAGGCTGTCATAAGCATTTTTAAGTGCGGTTTTAACCGAATCGATATCAAAGCATCCCTTCTCGCCTTCCGTATACGAATAAATCTCGTGAAGAATTGATGAGAAAATAATGCTTCCGACTTTTTCGGAAAATGTACTCTCGACAAAGTTATGAACAAAGACCTCCCATTTATGTCCTTCCTTGCTCTTCTTTAGATTAAGAGTCTCGATGACATTGGCTGAGATATCGGTTCCTATGATCTTTTTGTCGGGATATTTTTTCTCAAGGCGGTCCAAAAGAATTCCTCCGCCGCTTCCGACATCAAGCACGCTTTCTCCGAATACATAATCTATGATTCCGTCCTTGGTACTCGTTGTAACATTGTTCATTGTATCAAGGTATTTGCTCTCGTTGTTTAATCGGTCAAACGCATCTCTTCTGAAACCGAACATATCATATAAAACGATAATGCTCTTCTCAAACGTCAATAAGCCGGAGCGTTCGGCTTCGACACAAAAATCTATCAGTTTTTCACATACGGGTGAAAACTTAAAATCAACAAAAGCCGTCAGATTTTTAATGTCAATTTTAAGTTCGACATTTTGAATCGACGCATCTTTCAAATACTTTTCGATTATTCTTTTCTTGTAAACATTAACGTGTTTCTTTCCCTCGTAATCATAATAAAGATTGTCGGACAAAGGTTTGAAATTGATATATTTGACGGTCTCGTTTCTTTCTTTTAAAACATTTACGACATTTGACATTATTATTCTGACTTGATGAATGTCAAAGTCCGTAAGCGCCGAAGTAAAATACCAAAGTTCGTAAAACGGGAATACTTCTTTTTCAAAAAACAATTCATCTTCGGAAAAGATCTGCAGTTCGCCCGGACATAATTTTTCTATTCTGTAAATGGAAGGATACTCGGAAAAATCACCCCGGATGATTCTTTTTATTAAAAGATCCGCTTCAACAGAAACTTCTTTCCAAATATCTTCGCTTACGGCTCTTATGATGCACTCGTTTAATATCATCAAAAGTTCGTACGAATCAAATTCTTCATAATCGGCAAGACGTGTGAGTTTTTCGTTATCCGACACTTTGCTTTCGCCTCTTATACACTGCCCGATCAGACCATGCGTTCGAATAAGAAGTTTGATAAGTTCCGCGTATCGCCCGCTTTCGCTTCCGAAAATATCCTTTAAAAGAATCTTGTCAATCGAGTCATCTCTTTTTATCTCGTCAAAGAAAATCATGGAAGACGCAATATTGTGAATCGATAAAGGATATCCCTTTGCCGTCCACTCTTTTCTCTTTATCGCTATTCCGCCTTTGGCTACTTCCGACCATTTTAAAACCTCGGAAATCACAAATTTCATTTTGAGTTTCTTCTCGTCGGAATCGTCTATAAGTTCATCAAGAATATCAAGCGTGGAAAGAACATAACGGAGAGTTTCTTTTCCGGAGATTGCATCCATGCTTTCCACTCTCTCCGAATTGACATACACATTGTCGGTCTCAAAGAGATATTTAAGCCACCTGTTATTGGAAAGAACGCCCTTCTTTGCATTTCCGTCCGAATCAAAATATTTTGCGTAATATTTCCCCATTACATTTCCTTTTTTCTTCTGTAAAATCTGCTTGGTCTGTGCTTGTCGCCCGATGTGACAAACTCTGTTTCCTCTATCATCGGAGCAATTTTCTTTCTGAAATTCGCCTTGTAAAGACTCTTCCCGAGAAGTATTTCATATACCTTCTGCAGTACGGGAAGCGTAAATTCTTCCCCGACAAGATGAAATGCGATATCCGTATATTCGACTTTATTGGCCAGTCTCCATCTTGCGTATTTAATAATATCCTTATGATCGAATGCGAGTTTCTTTTTGGATGAGATTATTTCTTCCACATCATAAAGTGCCGCATTAACTGTTCTTTCACCCGCTATAAAATCGAGTTTTTTCAGCGGAACGAGCGCCATGTATGCCACGGAAATTATTCGCATTCTAGGGTCTCTTTTTACCTCGCCGAAAGTGTAGAGCTGTTCGAAGTAAATGTTTTTAAGTCCCGTCTCTTCCTTAATGCCTCTTCGGGCAGCTTCATCAAGAGTTTCATTTATCCCGACAAAGACGCCGGGGAGCGCAAGAGCGTTTTTAAATGGTTCTTCGCTTCTTTCAACCAATAAGATTTTGAGTTTGTCATCCTCAACGGTAAACACGAGAAGGTCAGTCGCAACGGACATCTTTTCGTATTTGGATGAGTCGTATCCTTCCATTTTTATTCTCTTTCTTTTATTCTTTTACAAGTCTTCCGATTCTGTCGGCAACACTTATTTTTACTTCCATGCCTGCATCAAATTCTATTGCATCATCCTGGATTCCGTCCGAAAAAACTATTCCGTTCTCCGACATAAGCGAAGTAAAAGTAAGAGTATCTTTTGGATTGACCTTGCCGTAAACAAGATCCGCCTGAGTGTACTTGCTAGGATAAGGTTCCCTTACCTGAAAAACAAGTTCACCGTTATCCCATTCATACTTTTTATCTTTAACCTCGGGAAGATTAAATGCCTTTGCCATTCCTTTGAATTCAGCCATGACAGATTTATGCCATCCGGTCATTCCGAGTCCCGTCGAAATGATGACTCCCGAAGAAGATTGATTCTCAACATGATTATTATAACATATATGATATCTTGCCGAAGTATGATTTTTTATACCGACAAAAAAATCATTCACGGCGTATAAAACCTGACCGTCTTTTGTTTCTGCCTTTCCCATGGTAATTTTTTTGACATCGTAATTTCGATCTATTACATGGGGCAGAACCCTCTCCATATCCCCCGCTTCAAAGAAAAGCAGATCGCCGTCCCAGCGCTTTACATCCGGATTGACACCGATAAGCGGCTGGCCGTCAAGGTATTTCATGACATTTGCCACAAGCCCGTCCTGTCCGACGGCAATCACAATATCTTCTTTTCCGAAAATCATATTCGGAACATAATCCCTGTCTATCTCAAGTACTCTTGCTTTGTCAGCAGCTTCTCTTTTGACCGTATCAAGCGCAGCAATGTAATTATTGTGTTCCTCTTCGTATTCCGTAAAATCGGCGCCGAGGTGCTCGACATAGAATCTGGCCTGTTCAATTGTGTTATAACGTCTCTTTAAATCTTCAAGTCTGGTTCTTCTTTTTACTATAACTATCTTGTTCATTCCGCGATCCATATCAATCACCCCTTCTTATTGAAAACTCTGAATTCACTAAGCATCTGCTTTAAGACCGGCTATTGTGGCAAGTATATCCGGTGTCATATTGAGAGTACCGATCTTGCCGGCATTCTCACCGAGTTCGACAAATGCCTTTGCCATGAGAGTCTTCGGATCCATGTTTGCCATAGCGCATGCCTCGATAAGAGCAACATTCGCATTTTCGTATGCCTTAACCATCTGAGCTGCTGCGAAGGCCTGTTCTTCGGCACGTTTCTTTGCATTTTCAACCTCGAGGTTGACAAACTCTTTATTTCTTTCTTCGAGCTTAATCTTTTCTTCGAGTTCTGTCTGCTGCATTTTGACTCTTTCTTCTTTTTCTTTTCTTTCAAGTTCAAGCTCGCTTGCAAGAACCTTTCCTTTGATTTCCTGCTCCCTCTCCTGTCTCTCCATTTCCATTTCGAGTTCGGTTTCAAGAAGTTTTCTCTTTATTTCCTGTTCCTTTTCTTTGATGTCTTTTTCTTTTTCTGCGACCTTGATCTCTGTATTAAGTTCGTTTTCTTTGATGATTCTTTCCTGCTCAATGGCCGCATTTCGTCTTTTGTAAATCGCGTCATCCTGTTCTTTGAGAATTTCTTCTCTTGCGGCCGCCTCCAAAGCTTTTCTGGTCTCCGGCTTGGCGGTAATTCCGAGAATGTTTACAGCCAGGATTTTGACGCCGAGAGTGGCAATTGTTTCATCCTTCTTTAATGCATCTGTCAAAAAATCAGCCATGTCGTCTGCCTGTTTGATGATTGCTCTTACTTCTCTGTTGCCTGTTTCGCTTATTACAATCGCCTTGATGACGTTGTTGATTCTCTTGCAAAAAAGATTCATCGCATTTACCTGCTTGTTTTTGTATGTCCTGTCATATGCGAAGTCTGCCATTTTAACCGCTCTTTCATAATCATCAATGATATATGTTACAGCACCCTGAACACATACTGTCTGATAATCGGCCGTCACAAGATCATCGAATGCGAACGCCCCGTCAAATGCCATTGTGGGTGCCACAAGAATACTTGTGTAAAAGTCATTGTATAACAAAGCAAGGCCGCTTCCTTTCTTGACTGTCTTTCCGTTCTTAATTGCCATTACGTAATCCGTGGGTTGAAATTTTCTGAATCTGAGTGCCATATTGTCCTTCCTTTCCTTCCGAGACGTATCGGAATCTGTTTCTATTTTTGTTGTTAGTATTCATTTGCTACTTTCTGACTGTATGATAGTATCATTTTGCTACTATGTCAACACTTTTTTTAAGTTTTTTCAAAAAAAACAAAAGTCTGACTGAATCAACAGTCAGACTTTTGAAAAAATGTATAGGATCACAATGAATTATTTGTCGTCTTCTTTTCTTTCTTTTCCAAAGAAGAATAAAGCTACAGTTCCTCTTCCGGTGTGAGTTCCGATTATGGTTCCGATATCGTAAATCTTCACTCCGCCGTCAATATTCGGAAACATTTCGGTAATTATATCCGCAAGATATTTTGCATCATCCGGGCATCCCGAATTGGATATAAAGCAGCGCTTGCTGTATTCCTTTCCGTTATCGCAAAGTTCAAGCATTTTTGATGCTGCTTCCTTTGCTGCTTTCTTCTTTCCTTTTATTTTATATTTAACCGCAAGTTTTCCTTCGTAATCCACATTCATAAGCGGGCAGAGATTAAGGAAGTTGCCGATTGCGCATGCTGTCGCCGAAATTCTTCCCCCTCTTTTAAAATGAGTAAGATCAGTGGTATAGAACCAGTGCTGAACATGGAGCTTTTCCGATTCTGCGAAGGCTGCAAGTTCTTCTATGGTCGCACCCTTTTCTTTTAATTCATACAGTGCATCAAGCAAAAGACCGTGTCCGGAAGATGCTGCAAGTGAATCCACAACTATAATCTTTCTGTCGGGATAAGTTTCCTTTAATTCCTCAGCTGCATTTCTCATACTGTTGTATGTTCCTGAAAGTCCGGACGAAAATGCAAGATGAAGAATATCGTATCCTTCTTTTAATAGCGGCTCGAAAAATTCGATTCCCTGTGCAATGTTGATCTGAGAAGTAATCGGCATCGAACCTGCATCTATTTTCTTATAGAATTCTTCATAACTAAGACTTTTTCCCAAATCATCCGTATATTCCTTATCGTCCAAGGTGTAATGAAAACCTACAAAAGGAATATTCCTTGTTGTAAGATATTCATTATTCAAATCAACTGCAGTATCGCAAGTAAGTAAATATTTTTCCATCGCAGCTCCTTTGTGGTTTGCAAAAACTTGTTATGTAGTAATAAAAACTACATAAACTATAACATATAAAAAACCCCTTATCAACATTATTTAAAATTTTTGTTGCGTTTTTAATAATTATCGTGTAAAATACATTAGTGTTAAAAATTTAGCGCTATCGCCAAACGGTAAGGC
>DFEM01000183.1 GCA_002369155.1 Lachnospiraceae bacterium UBA3802
TTCGCTCATCAACTTCATCTTGTAGCTTGTAAATTCATCTGTTGAAAGCATTCCGGTCTTTTCAAGATCCATAAGTTTCTTAACCTTGGTCTGGAATTCTTCTGTGGATCCGTTTCCGGGAGCAAAGATTTCATCAACAAATTCCTGCTTCTTGACTTCGAAATCACCCTGAGTAATAAGTCCGATCTGAGGAAGTGCAAGATAAAGCTGAACTTTTGTAACGTAATCTTCTACTGCTGCAACCTTTCTTAAAAGCTCAACCTTCTTTGAATGGAAGTCAAGTTCAGAAAGCCATTCGCAATCCTTAAGAGCCATAAGTCTTTCAACAACAACTGTAAATGAAGGAACATCGTTCCAAGCTGCGTTTGTGAAGGAATCGATAACGTCATTCTGTTTCTTCTTGAATTCGCCTTCGGAAATAAGTTTTGCATGTACAAGAAGAGGCCATTTTTTAAGTTTAACCTTAAGAGCTTCGATGCTGTCAAATTCAGATACGTCGATGTGATCAACGAGTGACTGAACTTTAATCTTGAACTCATCTTCTGTAAGCATTTCTGCTTCGCGAAGAACGGGCCATCTCTCGAGTTTTCTTAATGTAACTTCATCGGAATCGAGATCGCTGTATTCAACTTCTGCAAGTACAGCCTGCTTTTTCTCGAGGAATTCATTTTCATCAATCATGCCGCCGAGTTTAAGATAAGGAAGTCTTTCAACATTTCTCTTGTATTCACCGAGATCCTCAACATCTGTGGAGCAGCATTCTTTGATGATATCAACTTTTCTGGATTCGAATTCTTTTTCGGAAAGCATTCCGCATTCCTTAAGAACAACGAGCTTCTGAACTTTTTCGTTGAAGTCTGTCATTCCGCAAAGTTCGGAAACAAGTTCCAATTTCTTTGCGTCGAATTCTTTATCTGTAAGCATTCCGCAATCTTTAAGAACGTAAAGTTTTTCCATTCTCTTCTGGAAATCTTCCGAATCGTTCTTTTTCTGCTGTGCGGGTGCAGCCTGAGGCGCTGCCTGAGGAGCGACCTGAGGCTGAGGTGTGCCTTTGGGCATTACTGCGCTTCCTACAGAACCTGAAGCAGATCTTACGGGTTCAGCGGGCTTTCTGTTAAGAAGTGCACCGCCGATTGCGTCTCCGCCGATTGCTGAATCTTTCTTTACAATAACACTCTGCGTAACTTCCTGCTTAATGCTCTTTGCATCAAGATTAGCTGAAGGAACGGGTGCCGAAGGAACGGGCTGGGGAGCTCCCTGAGGATGAGCTGTAGGTGTAGGTGCTACGGGACGAGCGATGGGCTGACTCTGAGTAGTTGCAGCTCTTCTCGTATCGCTTGCATTTCCTGCAGCTGCTGTCTTTTCTTTTAATTCACCTAAAATTTCCACAACAACATCGATATCTTTGATTGCAGGGAAAATAGTCTGGGCTTTTTTGGTTCCGTATAAACTTGTAATACGTGTATTCATAATAAGAGCAACATCACCCTGATAATCACCCTTATATACTTCTCTTACATCGTTAATGGGATATTCGAAGTTATCGATATAACCATTACGACCTTCTTCATTACAAATGAAAGCCTTTCCGGAAATTTTTGTGTCTTCGATCTTTAAGAACAACTTATCTCCGCCTTTAAGCAACTTATTCTTGATGCTGCCGCTATAATTACAAGAAAAAACTTGAGCAGTTGCCATTCCTGTTAACCTCCCTTTCGTTCCCCTATTACATGGACTCAGAATAATTTTTTATATAAGAGCGAAAAAAGATAAAATCTAATGTTATTAGATTCTAACTCGAAACGCTTTATATCACCTATTTATATTATCAAATTCCACTCATTTATTCAAGTGATTTTTTTGAGTTATGCAAACTTTAAATGCATAAAATCGACATATGCCAAATAAAATCACTTAAAGCACTATTTATAGATATCGCTTAATGTCGGGCCGACTTTTTTTCGGGTAATTTCTGCTATTCCTAAAGGTGTTATGTCAACCACTTTCGTGTAATTCTTTTGAGTTTTCGAAAGTTCTTTAAGTTCGGCCAGCAATTCTTTTGTATTATCAGCATCCATATTGATAAAATCAATAAGAATGATACCGGAAATATTCCTTAAATTCATCTGTCTGAATATTTCTTCTGCGGCTTCTTTGTTTATCTCGAGATAAGAATTGTCTTTGCCTTTTTCGTTTTTGGCAGAATTGATGTCTATGACTGTAAAAGCGTTGGTTTCTTCGATAAGAATATTTGCGCCGCTTTTTAACCAAACAAGTTTCGAAGTGACTTCTTCGAGCCTTGCATTTACCGAATAAAGCACGCTTAAACTTACCATATTATCATTATACTTGTGCACAAGAGACAAATCAAGGACATTTTGAGCTTTGCAATATGTAGTTATATCTTCGTATAAATCATCCTGATCCGTCAGTATTTTGTCAAAAGAATATAAATGAATTAAATTCTCATATGTTCTTTTGCCTTTTTCTATAAAAGACAAATCTGTTTTATGAGTAATATCTTCGTCAATTAGTTTTACCGAAGGAAGTTTTCCTTTGGATGATGCCTTTATTATCTCAACAGCGACGTTTTGTTCGCATTTTAAATTACCGGCATTTTTAAGATATGCTTTGGTTTTGTCCGGCAATAAAATATATGCGGAATTTATGTTTTTTGAAACGGAATCGACTTTGCCGACACATTTTGTGCCGACGGGAAGTTCGCCGATGTTTTCGGTTTCGATATCGATTAAGTTCTTGTTTTCGAACACAAGATAAATGTATTTGTTTTCTTTTTTAACGGCAACAAGTTCGATTCCTTCCGTTTTGGAAAAAATCCTGCCGTCCGAATTATTTTCTTTCGGTTTAATCATACACTTTTCCTTTGTCGCGAAGACTTACAAATGCACCCTCATCATCAGCGGTATAAAGATCGTGCCTTTTAAATTTAATACATTTTGCCTTCATTCCGTATTTTTCCAAAGCTTCGGTTACGACATCCGCTTTTAAGTTGCCTGCGCTTGAAGCATTTACTTTAACGAGCATTTCTTTATCATTTAAAATCCTGTATTCGTAAATGTCTTCCATTAAGTCTTTTGTTTTTACTTTGTCTTTTCTGACATATTCGAAAATAAAAGTTTCCTGGGAAAAGAAAGCTTCTATCAGTTTTAAATCTTTCGAAAGGTCATCAAAATAATATAAATAATCGGCCGCTTTGACGCTGCTCATTCCGTTAACGGTATCATCATCTAGTAAAGTTGCGTTGACAATTTCTATTCCTTCGACACATTGCGCGTTCATGTCTTTAACGATATTTTCCATATCCGGAAGAGAATTCATTTCAAGATCGAAATAATCTCCGTCAGTTTCCACGCCTACGGATAAAGGCTGAGCGAAACTAAGTTTAAGATGAGGCGAAAATCCTTCCGTATACGCAGCATCTATTCCGCTTCGCCTTATGGCTTTCTGGAAAAATCTCATTATGTCGAGGTGACCGATGTAAATTACGGGACCGAATTTTTTGAATTTAAATCTTATTACCATATTTTTGGCCTTTACAGTCATTAACGAAAACAGAATTTGCCGGCACCGTATTTGTTGGCGCCGCAGCCGTTGCATTTAATCATACAGTTTTCTGTTGTTTTCTCTTCGGATGCTTTAATCCATTCTCTTTTTAAATATTCTTTCGTGACGCCGATATCGATGAAATCCCACGGGAATATTTCATCAAGCTCTCTTTTTCTTACCGTATAGAATTTCATGTCGATATTATTGTCATCAAAGGCTTTAAGCCATATATCGTATTTGAAATAATCGTTCCATGCGTCATATATCGCACCGTTTTTGTATGCATCATATATAACTTTTGAAAGTCTTCTGTCGCCTCTTGCGAATACGCCTTCCAAAACGGAAACATCCGTGTCGTGCCAGTTGTATTTAATACTTCTTTGATTTAACTGAGCCATGATGCTGGTTCTGGTTAAATATGCTTTATCCCTGAAATCTTCAAGCGAAAACTGAGAAGCCCACTGGAAAGGAGTAAAAGGCTTGGGAATAAAGAAAGATGTGGATGCCGTAATTGATACTCTCTGCTTTCTTTGCTCTTTTGGCAGCGTTTCATAATATTCTTTTGCCACTTTTTCGCAAAGCTCGGCAATTGCCACTACATCTTCGTCTGTCTCGAAAGGAAGTCCGAGCATAAAATAAAGTTTGACTTTATTCCATCCTCCGAGAAATGCAAGCCTTGAGCCTTCAAGGATCTGTTCTTCGGTAAGACCTTTGTTTATTACATTTCTCATTCTCTGAGATCCTGCTTCAGGAGCAAAGGTAAGGCTTGACTTTTTAATGTCCTGAACCTTTCCCATTACATCGAGCGAAAAAGCATCGATTCTCAAAGAAGGAAGCGATATATTAACCTTCTTTTCGTTGCAATAATCTATAAGATATAAAATAAGTTCCTTTAATTCAGGATAATCCGATGATGACAAAGAACTTAAGTTTATTTCTTCGTATCCCGAATTTTCAATCATTTGACGTGCGAAATCTTTTAAGACTTCCACATCTCTTGTTCTTATCGGTCTGTAAAGCTGTCCCGCCTGACAGAATCTGCAGCCTCTCGGACAACCTCTCATAATTTCCAAAGTGATTCGATCCTGTGTGGCTTTGATAAACGGAATTATGGGTTTTACGGGATAATATGAATCATTCAGATTGGTTTCTACTTCTTTTTTGACCGTTATAGAAACGCCCTCTTTTTTGGCTGTAAATTCTTTTATCGTGAAATCGTCATTATATTTAACTTCGATCAACGAAGGCACGTATATACCGTCTATCTTTGCAGCCCTAAAAAGAAAGTCTTCTCTTGAATATCCTTCTTTTTTGCATTCTTTATATAAATCAAGCAATGCTCTGTAAGAAACTTCGCCTTCTCCGATATAGAAAATATCGAAAAAATCAGCTATGGGTTCCGGATTATATGCACAGGGGCCGCCTCCGATAACTATCGGATCATCATTACTTCTGTCTTTGGCCCAAATGGGGATCTGAGACAATTCAAGAACCTGAAGTATATTGGTATAACACATCTCATATTGAAGCGTTATTCCCAGAAAATCAAAATCCTTAATAGGATCCTGACTTTCAAGCGCAAAAAGAGGGATATTGTTATCCCTCATTATTTTGTCTAAATCAGGCCAGGGCGAATATACTCTTTCGCACCATGTATCTTCAAAAGAATTGAACATTGCGTAAAGAATCTGAATACCCAGATGAGACATTCCGATTTCGTAAACATCGGGAAAGCACATGCAAAAACGGATATCGATATCTTCTTTGTTTTTGTTTACGCTGTTAAATTCTCCTCCGATATATCTGGCAGGCTTGTCGACAGTCATTAAAATATCGTGACTTAAAGCAGTTTTTCTCATTATTTACCTTTTCGCAAGTTCATCCGCAACTTCTTCCCAGGTTACGTTCTTTTCAACCATAAGTACGGATAAATGATAAAGGAAATCAGCTATTTCGTATTTGATTTCTTTGGGTTCCTCATTTTTGGAAGCTATAACTATTTCGCATGCTTCCTCTCCGACCTTCTTTAAAATTTTATCAAGACCTTTGTCGAATAAATAATTGGTATAAGATCCTTCTTTGGGATTAACTTTTCTGTCTTCGATTACTTTGTATAAATCGTTTAAAATCTTTGAAGGATTTTTCTCAAGCGAAGTGTTCTTTAAAACATCATTAAAGAAGCATGTGTCGGCTCCTGTATGGCAGGGAACGCCAATCTGTGATACTCCGGCTAAAAGAGTATCTTTGTCGCAATCGGCTTTAATGAATTTGACATACTGATAATGACCGCTTGTTTCGCCTTTAACCCATTGCTCATTTCTCGATCTTGAATAGTAAGTCATAAGACCGGTTTTAAAAGTATTTAAATATGCTTCTTCGTTCATATAAGCAAGCATAAGGATTTTATCGCTTTTATAATCCGTAACGATAACAGGAACAAGTCCGTCTGCGTTCTTTTTTAAATCGCTCCAGGGTATTTCAAATTTTAAAACTTTGGTTTCAAAGCCTTTTTTATTAAGTTCATCTTTGACTGCATAAACATCTGAAGCTTCTTTGGAATCGATAATCACAAAAGAATCATCCGACGAAACAGTTGAATAATTATTATCTGAAATAAATATGGATTTAAAATCAGCTTCTTTAACAACCAATTCTTTACCGAATCTTGTCTTTCCGTCTTCTATTACATCGTCGCCGAGAGTTGTTTTGGAAGTTGCGATTATTTTTTTGACATTTGCATAATATAATTTCTTCATGTCCTCGAAATGAGTCAGAGGAAATTCCGCATAGACTTCCTTTTCGCATAAAGTAACGATTTCTATCATGTTATGGAAAAAGTTTTCCTTGTCCGCATCTGAATATGCTTCGCCTTTAACATACAAAAAGTCGTATCCTTCCTTGTTGACGGATTCTATTTCATTTGTAAAATCCCTAAAACTCGAATTATTTGTAAATTCAAGGGATTTGCCGATTAATATCATTTTATAATGCTCCTTTTGTGGAAAGTATTCCCTCTCTGTCGGGATTTTTGCTTGCGGCAATTCTCATTGCATTCGCCATTGCCTTAAAGATGGCTTCGATAATGTGATGTGTATTGATGCCGTCAAGTATTTTGACATGAAGGTTCATGCCTGCGGAATATGAAAGCGCATATAAGAATTCTCGAAGAGTTTCCGTTTCAAAATCTCCGACCTGACTTACATCAAAATCCGTAATTCTTTCTTCTTCGAAATCATATGAAAAATTAAGATAAGGTCTTCCGGAAAAATCAACCGCGCAAAGTACCAAAGCGTCATCCATTGGCATGATAAAAGAGGCGTATCTGTTAATGCCTTCTTTGTTTCCAAGCGCCTCTTTGAAACAATTGCCGAGTACAATTCCGATATCTTCAACGCTGTGATGACAATCGACATTCAAATCGCCCTTGCATTCCAAATCAAGATCGAAATTGCCGTGCTTGGCAAATGAATTAAGCATGTGATCGAAAAATCCTATGCCTGAACTGATATTGCCCTTTCCGGTTCCGTCAATATTTAAACTCATTTTTATCTGAGTCTCTTTTGTGTTTCTTTCCAAAGCAGATGTTCTCATAAAATGTCCTTCCTTAAAAGATTCCAAGTAATTATAGCATAAAATGTGTATTTAGATAAATAAAAACCATTACAGATTTCTCCGCAATGGTTTATTTATTATTCAAATCTTACTTCGATTGACTTAGAGTGAGCGTATAAACCTTCACTTTGAGCAAACTTTTCTATTTTTTTGTGACTCTTTTCAAGCGCTTCTTTTGAATAACAAATTACGCTGCTCTTCTTGATAAAATCGTCAACCGACAGGGGTGAGAAAAATTTGGCCGTTCCGTTTGTGGGCAATACATGGTTGGGACCTGCAAAATAATCTCCCAGAGGCTCGGATGAATATTCTCCGAGGAATATTGCCCCGGCATTTTTAATCATTCCCATTGTCTCAAGCGGATTCTTTGTTAAAATCTCAAGGTGTTCGCTTGCGATGTCGTTTGCTGCATCCACGGCTTCTTTGATGTCTTTGGCAACAAGGATAAAACCGAATTGATCCAAAGATTTGGAAAGGATTTCTTTTCTTACAGCATCCTTTAAGAATTCATCAATCCATTTTTCGACATTTACGGCAAGTTCGTCGCTTGTGGTAATAAGAATTCCGCTTGCCATTTCGTCATGCTCGCACTGGCTCATTAAATCTGCGGCTACATATTTTGGATTGGCTGTTTCATCTGCAAGTACAAGTATTTCGCTGGGACCTGCAATCGAATCAATTGAAACATGTCCGTATACGTATCTTTTCGCAAGAGCTACAAAGATATTTCCGGGGCCGACAATTTTTGATACTTTGGGAACGCTCTTTGTTCCAAAAGCCAGGGATGCTATTGCCTGTGCGCCGCCGATTTTATATATTTCGGTTATTCCGCATATCTTTGCTGCGGCAAGTGTAGTAATGCTTACTTTGCCTTCTGCATTGCAGGGTGTTGCCATTACGATTCTTTTGCATCCTGCAACAAGTGCCGGAACTATATTCATTAAAGTTGATGAAGGATAAGCGGCTTTTCCCCCGGGTACGTAAACGCCGACTGTTTCAATAGGAAGAATTCTTTGACCCAAGAATGTTCCGTCTTCGGTAGTATCAAAAAATGATTGTCTCAATTGCTTTTTGTGATAATCTTTGATGTTTTCGAAGGCTTCCTTCATGATATCGAAAAGTTCCGGATCGAGTTTGGCACAGGATTCGTCGATTTCGTTTTCGGTAACTTTGATATTCGATTCATTTAATTTGAATTTATCGAATTTTAAAGTATATTCGAATAAAGCTTCATCGCCCCTTGCTTTGATATCTTCGCATATATCTGCAACTTTCTTTTCATATTCCGGGTAATTTGAAGTACTTCTTTTTAAAAGATTGTTTAAAAGATTTTGTTTGTTTTCTTCATTTAAAATATATTTTTTCATAGTGTACCTCTGATTAGAGCACGTTTTTTGATTTGATGTCTTCAACGAGCTTTTCTATTCTTTCTTTCTGCATCTTTAAGCTGACTCTGTTTACAATAAGCCTTGAGGATATCGGGCTTATTTCTTCCAATACATCAAGGCCGTTTTCTCTTAATGTGGATCCTGTTTCAACAATATCTACGATTACATCCGATAATTCAACGATGGGTCCGAGCTCGACCGAACCGTTTAATTTAATGATATCAACTGTCTGATATTTTTTGTTATGGAAATAATCTTTTGCGATTACAGGATATTTCGTGGCAACTCTTATCTGCTCACGATGTAGCAAGAGCTCTTTTGCTTCTTTGGGACCGCATACACACATTCTGCATTTTCCGAAACCCAAATCCAAAAGTTCGATAACTCTTCTTTGCTCTTCTTCTATGATATCGCTTCCGACTACACCGAGATCGGCTGCTCCGTATTCCACATATGTGGGAACATCCGGACCTTTCGCCAGGAAAAATCTTAATTTATGTTCGTCATCCTGGAATATAAGTTTTCTTGTTGATTTATCCTTTATTTCATCGCATCTTATGCCAAGATTTTCAAGAAGCTCCATTGTCTGATTGGCTACTCTTCCTTTGCACAAAGCAATGGTTAAATATCTGTCTTCCATAAACACTCCGTTCTATAAAATAACAATTTCGCAATCGTTTTCTTTGCAGTTTTTCTTTAATTCGTCATTAAAAAGAGAATCTTTGAATGTAATGCACTTTACGCCTTTTGCTCTTATTTCATTTGCTTTCTTTAAGGCTTCGTTTTCAAATCCTTCTTTGTAAACAACATAAGTCTTTTTGTTGTTTTCACTTTCGACATTGATTTTTTGCTTTTTAAGGCTCTGAAGGATATTGTCTATCATGAATACGCAACCTACAGCAGGTGAGCCTTCGCCGTATTTTTCAAGAAGTGAATTGTATCTTCCGCCTTTGCAGATCGAATCTCCCACGCCGTATGTATAAACTTTGAAAAGAATTCCGGTATAATATTTGAAATTGGATTCGATTTCGGGATCGTAAGTTAAATATTTTGAATAACCGGATTTACCGAGTAAATCAAATACCTTGTCGAGTCTTTCTCTGCTTTCTTCTTTTGTATTTACACAGATTTTAAAATCCTCAAGACCAATGGATAAAAGGTTTTTTATAACAATTTCCAGTACTTCCGCATCTGCCATATATGTATCGTCTTTTAAAAGTTCGATACCCATCTGTGTAACTTCAATTGCTTTTCCTTCATAAATACCTTTATTGGAAAATGCATTGCCTTTGTAAAAGAATCTTAAGGGAACATTCTCATCGGAAAAATATTTAACCGCACATCTTGCAACAGAAGGTGTGTAATCCGGTCTTAAAACCAATGTTTCGCCGTCTCTGTCTATGAATCTGAAAGTTTTTGTCTGATAAAGATAATCTTCATCTTCCGCAAATACATTTAAGAATTCAAGTGTGGGAGTCTGGATTTCATCATATCCGTATAATTTGATTGTTTCTTCAAATTTTCCCATTATCTGATTTTTATTATCAAGCTCTTTTCCGTAAAAATCCCTGACTCCGTCAGGTGTATGCAATAACGATAAATTCATCTTTAATCCTTTCGCTTTAGCGCTTTAAAGTGTTACCCAATTAGCAAATTATCAAGGTATTGTTATGAAGTATAATATAACTCGCATTTAATTGTCAACATTTATCTGAATTATTTTTTCGCTTAAAGTGTTCCAGTCATCAGTTTCGTTTAGTTTCGGAAATACTATTTTATAAGCCGTAAGATTCTGATAACGATTCTTCGAATCTGTTTTTCCGTTATATTTAAAATCTCCGATTAATGGGTAACCCAATTTAGAAAGATGCGCTCTTATCTGATGACTCTTTCCCGTTATAAGATCTATTTCGAGCAGCGAATGATCATTTTCCGCTTTCAAAACTTTTATATCTGTTGTTATCGGTGAAGTTTTCACACCGTCCGGGATATCATCTTCTTTTTCGTAAATCGTAACTTTATTACTTTTTGCATCTTTATTTAAAAATGCTTTATATGTCCCGTTTAAAGTACATTTTCCTTCAGTTTTCGCAATGTAATATTTTTTAATATCTCTTTTTTGAATCATTTCGCTTAAACGTCTTGATCCGTTTAGAGTTTTTCCAAAAATCAAAAGACCTTTTGTGTTCCTGTCGAGTCTGTTTAAAACAGAAGGCTTGAACTGTTTTAAGGATTCACGGTCAATAAAATTTTTGGACAAAAGATAACCTATGCACCATTCGTTCACCGATATCGAATCCGGAGTATCTTTTTGTGACAAAACTCCTTCGGGTTTGTTGACAATCATAAAATCTTCATGTTCAAAAATGATTTCGATATTTTTGATTTCATTGTAGGCTTTAAGATATATATCGGTATTCAGATTCGAAGAAGCTGCGGACATTTTAAGAAATGTTTCATCGCTGAAATAAATCTTAATGTTATCTCCGTTTTTTAAAATTTCATCGCCTTTGGCTCTTTTTGAGTTAAGTTCGATGTTTTTCTTTCTTAACATCTTATA
>DFEM01000122.1 GCA_002369155.1 Lachnospiraceae bacterium UBA3802
GAAGAATCCCTTCATAACCTGAAGTGCTAAAATTATATTCTCGCGAACACTTAAATCAGCTATGATACCGTCACGTTTTCTGTCTTCCGCAAGATAGCCGATACCGTGTTTCATGGCATCTATCGGACGTGTAATCTTAACATCTTCTCCTTTTATCCTTACGTGACCGCCTGTAACCTTGTCCGCACCGAATATCGCTCTGACACTTTCGCTTCGTCCCGATCCGAGCAATCCGGTAAAGCCGTTGACTTCGCCTTTATGAATCTTAAAATCAAAAGGAAGCGCATCAGAGCTTGAAAGAGATTGTGCTTCGTAAAATACTTCGCTGTCAACTTCCGTCTTTTCTTCCATTTCTCCGAGGTTGCTTAATTCGTCAAGATCTTTACCTATCATCTTTGCAACAAGTTCAACCTGCGGAAGTTCCTCTGTCAGATACTCTCCGACAAGTTCACCGTTTCTTAAAACCGTAATACGGTCGCAGACTTCGTAAACCTGCTCAAGAAAGTGGGTAACGAAAATGATTCCGACACCCTGACTTTTTAGATCTCTCATGAGATTGAACAACAAATTAACTTCTTTATCATCCAATGAAGATGTAGGTTCGTCCAAAATCAAAACCTTACATTTCATATCAACTGCACGTGCTATGGCAACCATCTGCTGAACAGCGAGTGAACAGCTTCCGAGCTGCTGTGTACTTCTTGCCGGAATTCCGAGTTCCGTAAGAATTTTGTCCGCTTTCTTTTCATAGTATCTTCGGCGAACAAAAACGTTTTCCTCTCTTCCGATATACATATTCTCTGCCACTGTTAAATTGGGACAGAGAGTGATTTCCTGATATACTGTACTTATTCCGTTGTTTTGCGCATCCTGAGGTGAACGAATAACAATCTTTTCACCGTCGACTGTTATTTCTCCGCCGTCCATCTGATATACACCCGTAAGTACTTTAATGAGTGTAGACTTTCCGGCACCGTTTTCTCCCATAAGTGCATGTATCTCACCTTTTCTTAAGGTAAAATCCACTTCGCTTAATGCTTTTACTCCGGGGAAAACCTTATTTATTTTTCTCATCTGCAGTAAAGCATTATCCTGCATAATCATGTCCTCCGTGATAATTTAAAGGCGCAGTCCGGGCTGATTATTTCACAGCCCAGCTGCGCCGTTAGGTCAGTTCAAAATATTATTCGCCTAAACCGTAGGTATCGATGTCGCTGTCTGTAATAGTCTTTGCATCAAATCCCTTTTCTTCGTTAATGATCTTCTTTTCGGAAGTTGTCTTAACGCCTTTGATTAAATCGCTGATGATCTGTGCCTGGAAAGGTGAGCACTGTCCATCATAGTTCCAAGTGCCTGCCTTTAATTCTCTTAAAGCCCACTTGTTGCAGTCAAAGCCCATTACGATAACCTTGCCGTCAACACCGTGTGTAATACCTGCTTCGTCGAGAGCTGCTACAGCACCCTTAGCCATACCGTCGTTCTCTGCGTAGATTACGTTGAAATCATCACCGCTGTTGATAACGGATTCAACGATCTTCTTTGCTTCTGCTTCGTCCCATGTAGCTGTCTGCTGAACAACCTTGTTCATCTTGCCTGATTCGAACTGAGCATCAAGAGCACCTGTACGTCCGATCTGAGCGTCGGAACCCATGGCACCCTGGATATGGATTACATTGTATTCATCAAGATTCTGGTCAAGTAACCAGTTAACTGCTGTTTCGCCTTCTTTACTCATATCTGAAACAACTGCTGCTTCGTAGAGACTTTCATCAACATCGATCATACGGTCGAAGAGATAAACTTTAATTCCGGCATCCTGAGCCTTCTTTAAAACTTCGTCCCATCCTGTTGTTTCTGCTGCAGAGATAAGAAGATAATCAACACCTTCAGTGATGAAGCCCTGAGCTGCCTGGAGCTGCTCATCGTTCTTTAAGCTGTAAGCTGTCTTGAGTTCATATCCGTTTTCTGCGGAGAAAACAGCTTCCATGTCTTTAACGTTAGCTTCACGATAACCTGACTCTGAAGGGGGATTGTTAACAACACCAACCTTAATTACATCACTTGTGGTTGTTGCAGGTGCATCTGCTACTACTGTTTCGGTCGGTTCTGTAGGATTGGCAGGTGCGGGCGGTGTATTAACTGTGCTTCCGCCACCTGTACAAGCTGTAAACAAAAGACTCGAAGCGAGTGATGCTGCAAGTAACAATGATCCAATTTTTTTCTTCATCATCTTAATTTTTCCTCCTTTTTGCGTCATAAGCGACTGTTTGATTGTATGATAGCTTTTGAGCGCACGAAGGTAAATCAAGCCTGATTTTGACTTGGTTGAAAATAATTTCGTATTTTTGTCCCTTTTCTCAAAAAAGGTTAATTTTGATTTTATTCAGGTTGATTTTGATACTGAGAACGGTATTCCGAAGGAGTGAGTCCCGTATTCTTTTTAAAGATATAAGAAAAATAATGGGAATCGTTATACCCTGTATCATGGGCAATCTGAGAACTCTTAATATTGGTGTTTCTTAAAAGTTCTTTGGCTTTGTTAAGCCTGAGATATATAAGATATTCCGTAAACGACTGACCGGTTGTCTGCGAAAAAACAGTCGAAAATCTGCTCTTGCTCATATTGACTTCTTTCGCTACATCCTGAAGCATCAAATTCGGATTGGAATAGTTTTGAGACATGTATAATTTTGCTTCGCTTATAATCGAAGGCACTTTTGATTCATCGGAAACTTCACCCATTTCTCTCACGCCGAGAATAATGGATTTTTCTTCTTTTCTTTCTGCCAAAAGATGGCGTATGTGTCTTGCCGTCTTAAAGCTTTTTAAAATCTCTTCGGGTTTGTCGACAATTTCCCCTATACCCACGCGAATGGTATCGCAGCCGACTCTTTCAAGTTCCTGAACAAGAGAAGTTGAAAAGGCATAAGCACGCTCTTCCGCGTCTTCTGCCGAATCGCCGAGAACAAGGAGTCTCGTACCCGTTCTTCCTGCGGAAACATGCACGATACCGCCGCTGCTTTCCGCCAAAACAACTGCTGCCTCCTGACCTGTTCCGGTAGGATTGAAAGCAGCATCAACAACCACATAAAAAGGCGCATTGACATTACATCCCATGGAATGTAGTTCCTTAAGGACGTTTCTTGCATCTTCTTCAACGGCTTCATCCGTAAAAAGCGAACCGATTAATTTTTCCTTGACGAATTTACCGTCATTTTCCATACGCGCTCTCAAGCTTGCAGCATGTTCGAGACTTTTTCTCTCTTCTTTTAACTGTGCGCTGACTTTATCCAAAGCTTCCTTAAGATCCGTTGAATTAATCGGCTTTAAAAGATATTCTCTGACTCCGAGTTTGATACACTGTCTCGCATATTCAAACTCATCGTATCCGCTTAAGACTATAATCCCTATCCAGGGCATCTGACCTTTTAAAATTCTGCAAAGTTCCAGTCCGTCCATGAAAGGCATCTTTATATCGGTTATAACTATATCGGGATTTGTATCACGAATAATGGGAAGCGCCATTTCTCCGTCAGGTGCCTCTCCAACAAGTGTATAGGGTGTTTCATCCCAGGGGAATGATTCTCTCACTCCCTCTCTTATAACTATTTCATCATCAACCAGAAACACTTTCATGTTCGAATATCTCCTCTTTCGTTCTGCAGGGCACTTTGAATTTAACCACAGTGCCTTCGGAATCGCTTTCTATTTCCAATCCGTCCGATAAGTTGTAATAAAGACGGATACGCATATTTACATTCACCAGACCGAAGCCTCCGCTTCCGCCTTCAGAGACACTCGGCTGACCTTTCTTCATTCTCTCGTTCAAATCACGAAGCTGTTCTTTGGTCATGCCAAGTCCTGTATCCTTGACGGAAAAGACCAGATTTCCTTCTTCTTTTTTCCCGGAAACCGTTATCTTTCCGCCGCCTCTTTTAATCTTAATTCCGTGGTAAAGAGCGTTTTCCACAAGAGGCTGAAGCATGAGTTTTAACATATAATATTCGCCTATATCATCAGGTATGTCTATTTCGTATTTTAAGATATCACGGTATCTTGTCTGCTGAATCTTAAGATAACCTTCGATATGTTTCTTTTCCTGACTGATGGGAATCCAGTCGGCACCGGAAGACAGACTGATTCTGAAGAAATCACTTAACGCACTCGTTAATTGAATGACTTCATCTTTTTCACCGGCTTCCGCCTTCCATACGATGGCATCAAGAGTATTGTAAAGAAAATGCGGATTTATCTGAGCCTGAAGGGTTCTGAGCTCCGCTTTTCTTAATCTCTTCGCATCAAGTTCGCTCTGTTTCATCATGGTTTCAAGATCGTCCGCCATGTTATTAACCTGCTTGGTAAGATTACGAAGTTCGGTAACATCGGTATCGGTAAGTCTCGCATCCAAAGTACCGGCCGCAAGAAGCGAAGTTACTTCCTCAAGGCGTTCGATTGGCTGTCTTACAAAAAGAGCAGTCTTCTTAACAGACCTGTTTCGAAACCACAAAGCCAGGATTACAATCAATACTTCAACCGAAGCCGTAATAATGATAACAAGGATAAGGCTCACACTCATCTTGGCCGAAGATGCGATTTCCTGTGCTATATATTCGTTTAACATGCTGTCCACAAGCGCGGCAACATCTCTTACTTCCACCAGTACCGCTTCGTTTTCGACTACGGGGACCTGATGGTCTATATTGTCTCTTATTCTGTCAACGTAGTTTTGAAGCGTCTCCATCGTACGCCCTGCGACCATAAGCGATAATCTGTTTTCCTCTGTCGTCTGTTCGGAAATCCTCTCGATTGTCTCGTTGACATCCTTAATCTTTAAATAAATCCCGCTCTCGGGAAAAGATTCACGACCGCTTATTATATTCCATGCAGCACCGGGAATTTCTTCGGCAACAACCGTTTTCAAACTCGCGATAGTCTGCATTCTGTGAATGGAGCTGTGATATTTCCACGCATAAAAAAGCATTAAAACAAGACTGATTATAATGGGTATAACCAGCATCAAAACTATTCTGTGGCTTAAGTCATTGATTCGCCCGAGTATGCTTTTTTCCTTATCGGCTCTTTTCATTCTTTATCCTCAATAGCCTCTCGGTGCGATATCTTCGGGATTCATCTCGTCAGAGAATACCTGCTCTATGGGATGAATAACGGAATCGACTTCTTCGCCCGCCTTAAGTTTGATGGCCGTCTCCATAAGTTCTCTTCCAAGTTTGGGAGTGCATTCAACCACACAGTTGATTTTGCCTTCTTTTAATACATCTATGGCTTCCTGACCGCCGTCTATTGAAATAATGATTATATCCTTGCCCGGTACCAATCCCGCACTTTCAATCTCCGGGAGTGCGCCAAGCGTCATTTCGTCATTATGAGAATAAATTACATCTATCTCATCTTTGTATGTATCAAGAAGATATCTCATGCACTCAGCACCGCGGCTCTTTAAAAAGTCGCCGTCAATGCTCTCAAGCACAGTCATTCTCTCATCATTTGCTATAGCATCCGCGAAGCCGGCCTGTCTTTGTCTCATGGGAGTGGAATTCTCCGTACCGGTAATCTCCACGATATTCACATGGTCAAGTCCGAGGCTGTCTGCTTTTCTTATAAGATATTCGCCCGCCATCACGCCTTCATTGTAAAAGTCGGCACCTATAAGGCAGGTTGTAAGATCTTCTTTATCGGTGCTTATGTCTCTGTCGACAAGAATTACGGGAATTCCCGCATCCTTTGCTTCAGTAAGCACATTGTCCCATCCGTCTTCAACAATGGGCGAAAAAGCGATAACATCCACTTTATATGCTATGAAACGTCTGATGGCGGCAATCTGGTTTTCCTGCTTCTGATTGGCATTTTCTATCATCAAATTGACACCGTAATTGACGGACTGCTCTTCTATGTCTTTGGTATTGCCGATTCTCCAGGCGGATTCGGATCCTATCTGAGAAAAGCCGAGAAGAAGTCCTTCGTCATTGTTTTCCTGCTTTTTCTGGCATCCCGTCATCGGAAAAGTTATAAAAAAAGCACTCAAAAAACCCATGGCAAAGGCCAGAGTTTTTCTCATCTTTTTCCTAAAAAAAGATTTGGTATTTTTCATTAATGTAACGCCCCCCGAAATTTTAAAGCCACTTTTTAAATTTGAAAAAGATAAGGCTTCCTATCACTATCAATACACTGACAATAATCACCGCCGGATATCCCCACACTTTATCAAGTTCCGGCATGTATTTAAAGTTCATTCCGTACCAGCCGACTATAAGAGTCAACGGCATGAAAATCGTCGTAACCACGGTAAGTACGGTCATTATTCTGTTTTGTTTTACATCAAGTCTCGACTCATACGTATCTCTTATCTGAGACGTATAATCAAGAAGCGAATTGACTATGTCAAGAAGTCTTGAAACTCTGTTTGAAAAGAGTCTGAAGAATCTTATGTTCTCCTCTTTAAAGAAATCATTCTCGTTTTCCTCAAGTTCCTGGGCAAGGTCTATAAGATTATCGTAATGGACTCTGAAATCTCTTAAGAACCCTCTTATATCGTTTACCCTGTCCATATCGGGATTATTGTCTTTTTCCACATCCTTGTCTATCTTGTCGAGTTCATTCTCGAATTTTTCAAGAAGACGCAAATCTTCTTTTATAATCTGCTCGAGAAAATCATAGATAAAACGCTCAAGGGAGGGCATTCTCCATTTTTTGGTCTCGGAAATCTTTTGTACAAGGTTAAGCGCATTATCGTTGGGATCGATGAAAACAATGCCTTTTTCATCGAGTGCATAAGCAAAATCCTTATAATCCACCATATTCGATCTGTCGGGAATGGAAAAAGTACCCGTTACGGAATCATAGTTGACTTCCGCTTTGGTATTGTAAATCTCAATTGTATCGAAATCTATATCAATACCCATCTCAAATTTATCTTTTTCCTTGGCCCACTCATCCGGAGTAAGTACGGCAACGTACTGTTTCTGACCGCTGTGGCACTCCTTTGCACTGCATTTTTTGAGATTTTCTTCAATCAGATAATACATTTTCTTCCCCTTACGAAATCAAAAAATGATAAATCAATTTACAAAAAACGAGAAGCACATGAAAAGCTTCGGTACTAAAATAACGTTGTATTCAAAGATTTGATAGTGCGTTTTTTGCATTACAATCACAGCCTAAATTTTTCAAATTTTACCCCTATTTAGGTTGATTCGAATCTTCCTAACACCCAAGAAGCGAAACTTTCCCCTAGGTTTCGCTTCATTTGTTTTGCGAATGCGCTTCTCGTCTTTGGTTTACATAAGTTTTTTATCGTATACGGCTCTCGGTCCGCCGACATATTTGGGTCTGTATCTTCCGGCACTTACTCTCGCTTCGCCGATCTGCTTATTGTCAAGATGAAGGGGTACGACTACGGGATGAATATGCATTCCGATCATTACTCCTCCGATATCCACTCCGACAGTGGCTTTCTGATTAATGCTCTCAACCACTACCGGATCTTTTAAACTTCCGAAATGCTTTGTCGCAAAAGCTCCGCCTGCATGAATCTGCGGGATGACATTTACGATTTCAAAGCCGTACTCTTGGGCTGCTTCTCTTTCCAAAACAATTGCACGGTTTAAATGTTCGCAGCACTGAACCGCCATATATGCGCCTTTGGCTGCAATTCTCGGCGCAACCACTTCATAGAGTTCTTTTACGACTTCGTCTGTTTCTCCGTCTTTGGATGTTCCCATTCGATTACCGATTATCTCGCTTGAAGAACAGCCTATTACAACTATGTCTCCTTTTTGAATATTTGTCTTTTCGATAATCTCATCGAAAACAATGCCTGCTTCTTCTTTGATTGATTTCATGATATCACTCCTTTGACTGTCAGATTCATAAAAACCCGAAGTTTTCTTCGGGTTTCTTTATCTTGTTCTTTTTTTGTCGTAAAGTTTTTCGTCTGCTGCCACGAGCAGTTCTTTTAAAGGCCTGTCCTCTATCGTATCCGTCTTGGCGATTCCGATGCAAACCTGCAGATCGTATTTGGATTTTGCGGCTTCGTTAAGTATTTTCAGTTCTTTTTGAACATCGGCAATAAATTCGTTTATCTCATCGTCATTGTCCGCTCTTGCGAGTACCACAAATTCATCTCCGCCGTATCTTGCAATGGTCGCTCTTTTCTTAAGGCCCTTGCAAGCCGTTCTTAACGCATCCGCGATTCTGACTAATGCAGCATCGCCTTCGACATGTCCGTATGTATCGTTTATTTCCTTAAAATGATCCGCATCAATCATCAAAAGGTAAATCGGTGTCTTGTCTTCGTTATTTTTGAGCCACTGCTCGTAAATATACACAAGCTGCTTTCTGTTGCTAAGTCTCGTAAGCGGTTCTACCGATATCATCTCTTCGAGCCAGTCAAGGTAAAGAATCATTACCGAGAGGGCAAGCAACGCACATACAATCGGGATCTTGGGCAAAAACAACTGAACCACGCCTCCGATGGCCGGAGCTACAGGGAAAAACGCAAGCTTTAAAAGTTTCATTTTTCTTTCATAATTATCTGTCTTAAAGAATTTTGCGAATGCTCTTATGCACGTCACTACCACATATATGTAAGCAAAGATATACAAAAGCATGTAAAGAGGGCCTCTTGCATATTCTCCGTTATCATTTATGTAATAGAGGATTCCCGTAAAATCATTGATTATAATGCTCACAAACTGCAAAATCAGAAATGCGGCCGAAATCAGAAGATTTCTTCTGCTTTTAATGAAGTGCGAATCCTGAAGATGCTCAAAATAAACAAACCAGGCATAAGTCGTGAAAGCCGAAAACAGGAAATAAACATTCGAAGCCGCCATCAGCGCAAATTTCGAATACGGAATCAGTCCGTTGCTAATAAGCACCCATACCATATCCGAAATGAAAAAGATTACAAGGCAAATCAGACCTCTGATAAAATTTCGCTGTGCAACCATTTTGGTCATTCCCATGGTTTTGATGGCAATTATTATCACAAGCGCTATCGAAAAAAGATTTACTTCCAGATACAGCAATGAATACAGATTTGTACTGTTCATAACGTTTCCCACTTTTACACTGTCGTTCGTTATAAAGAGTATTCCAATTTTTAGAAGTCACATGATCTGGGTGTTCTGGGATAAGGTATTACGTCACGGATATTTTCAACACCGGTTAAATACATGATGAGACGTTCAAATCCCATACCGAAGCCCGAGTGTACGCATCCGCCGTATCTTCTTGTATCAAGATACCAGTCAATGCCTTCTTTATCGACTCCCATTTCATCCATTCTTTCAATGAGCTTATCGAGATTCTCTTCTCTCTGGCTTCCGCCCATAAGCTCTCCTGCCTGAGGAACCAAAAGGTCAACTGCCGCAACTGTTTCGTTGTCGGGATTAACCTTCATGTAATATGCCTTGATATCCT
>DFEM01000104.1 GCA_002369155.1 Lachnospiraceae bacterium UBA3802
GGTATGGCATTTGCAAATGCATTCCTTGGCGTATGCCACTCAATGGCTCATAAGCTTGGTGCTTTCTATCACATTCCTCACGGCGTGGCAAATGCATTGATGCTTGATGAAGTACTTTTATTCAACGCAAGTGAAGTTCCCACAAAGATGGGTACATTCTCACAGTACGATCATCCTCATACACTTGCAAGATACGCAATGGTTGCCGATTATTTAGGTCTCGGCGGAAAAGATGACGAAGCCAAACTTAAAAACCTCATCAAAGCCATTGATGAACTCAAAGAGAAAATCGGCATTAAGAAGACTATCGCAGATTACGGTATAGATGAAAAAGAATTCCTTGAGCGTCTTGACGAAATGGCTGAGCAGGCATTTGACGATCAGTGCACGGGTGCCAACCCCAGATATCCGCTTATCGAGGAAATCAAGAAAATGTATCTTAACGCATACTACGGAAAGCATGATGAAGTTTAAAAAAGGGGGTTTTACATATGAAACTTGATAAAGTTATAGCTGAAAGAAAAAACAAAACTGTATACCGCGACGGCAATCTTGCAATCAAGGTATTTTCAAATGAGTATTCAAAAGCGGATATTTTAAATGAGGCATGCAATCAGGCTCGTGTCGAAGACTGTGGCCTTAACATTCCAAGAGTCAGAGAAGTCTGCAAAATTGACGGAAAATGGGCCATTGCAACAGAATACGTTGAAGGTGTTACTCTTCAGAAAATGATGGATGATCATCCCGAAAAAATCGATGAATATCTTAATCTTTTCGTAGACCTTCAAATGCAGATTCACGCAAAGAAGGTACCTCATTTAAATAAATTAAAAGAAAAAATGCAAAGAAAGATCAGCGAAACCACACTTGATGCAACAACCCGTTATGAGCTTCATACAAGACTCGCTTCTCTTCCCGAGCACGATAAGGTATGTCACGGTGATTTCGTTCCTTCAAACGTCATTATCACACCTGACAATAAAGCCTACATCATTGACTGGGCACATGTAACAAGCGGAAATGCTTCCGCGGATGTAGCCAGAACTTATCTCACATTCTGTCTTAAAAACAAAAAAGATATAGCAGACAAGTATTTGGATATCTTCTGCAAAAAGAGCGATACCGCAAAACAGTATGTTCAAAAATGGCTTCCCATCGTTGCTGCCAGCCAGTCCGTAAAAGGCAATGCCGAGGAAAGAGAATTCCTTCTTTCATGGACCAACGTTGTGGACTACGAATAAAACTTTTCAAATTGTTTTGTAAACGCATAAGTGATATTATAAAAGCAGGGTTTTTATACCTTGCTTTTATTTTTGAATTACATAGAAAATCATACGATTATTAACAGCAAAAAGGAGTACTATCATGAAATTCCTGTATCCAAACGGCAAAAAACAGGCTTTAACATTTTCTTTTGACGATAACCAGATTTTTGACAAAAGATTAATAGAAATATTTGATAAATACAATCTGAAATGTACTTTTAACATAAACAGCGGAACCCTCGGTGTAACCGCAGATCAAAACAGCGACGGAAATGTTTATGTTAAACCCGAAGAAGTTAAAGAAGTTTATAAGAATCACGAAGTTGCCGTTCACGGTGTCGATCACAAATATATCGCCACTCTCACGGATGTGATGATAGTCAACGAATTCCTTGAAGACAGGAAAGCTCTGGAATCTTTAACCGGCAAACTCGTACAAGGCGCCGCATATGCATTCGGCTGGCATAACGAACGAATAATGAACATATTAAAAACAGTAGGCATCAAATATTCAAGAGGTGTTGATGCAACATACGGTTTCTTCCCTCCGCAGGATTTTCTTGACTGGAAACCTACTTGCCATCAGGCAGATGCTTGCTTAAAGGATCTCGGAAATCAATTCCTTGATTGTCCGGGATATATCGAACTTCCCTTAATGTATGTATGGGGACACAGTTATGAATTCGGAAGATCAGGCAACTGGACGGATATAGAAGAATTCTGCAAAATGATGAGCGGCAGAGATTACATCTGGTATGCAACGAATATGGAAATTTATAATTATATCAATGCTACCCGCTCACTTGAATTCTTTGCAGACGGAAATAAAGTTTACAATCCCACTCTTATTGAAATTTGTGTTGAACTTTCAGGTAAAACAATCACGATAAAGCCCGGAGAAACAGTTTCGTTAAGTTAATTAACAGATAAAAAAACGAATTCCTTAAGGGATTCGTTTTTTTAGAAATTATAAATCCTGTAAATGGAAAAATCATAATAAAGGAAATGGAATCCGTATTTTTTCTCGTATTCGCATGAAAGAAACCAGTCAGGGTTTTTATTGTCAAAACAGATTAAATATACATCTCCTTTAACTTGTTTTAACTGGTTAATATCCGTAAAAGTTTCATCATTGTCAAAAGGATTAAAATCATCCCTGAAACCGTATATAAACGAATATGCATCCGGATAATATATGCTTAAATAATCATTGTGTAAATCCGCGTAAAGAATTGCATCGTCTTCTTTGAAATTCTCATTGGCATAAGCTATGTATTCATCAATACTGCTCTCATATTCGTATCTTATTCTGTCTCTGTAAACAAGAACTCCCGCCATCAGAGAAAACAAAAGAATTGCCGTGAATATCCATTTGCTTTTTATTTCTTTCATACCGGCTGCAACGCCAAAGAGAATCAAGGGTGCAAGGCATGAAATATATCTTCCCATGTAGCAGGGCGAATTGTTTACAGATAAAAAGATTCCGACAAAGCAAAGAATAAAAAGTGAAGCATAAGTTAAAATCACATATTTTATGTATTTGCTTTTCTTTACAATCAAAAATACAAAGGATATCAGAAGAATCAAAATCCATATTGCCGCCTGCCATTTTTTCGGATACATGATTGATGAAAACAATTCGTAAACAGTATCATTTATAAAGAAAGCTGCATCATATTCCGTATTCAATCCCTCTGATTTTTTTCCGAATTGAGACATTAATGAAAAAAGCCAGGGAAGGTAAAGCAGAGAAACACAGATTGAATTAATCAAAAACCAAAATATTTTTTTCTTTTTGTCTTCTTTTATGATTATAATCGCTACGGCCATAACAATATAAAGAAGGACCGTGGCAAGCATCGTATAAGTATGAATATAGGTTGAAAATGAAGATGCGATAAAGAAAATAATTGCATATGAAATCTTAAATTCTTTAAGTATCTTTACCGCCATGAAAACCGTAAGAGTAAATATTGCGATTGACATCGCATACATTCTGGGTTCTGTATTGTGAGTTAAAAATGTCGGAAAAAATGATGAAAGAACAATCATCGCCAAAGACATTTTAAAGCCGAATTCTTTCTTAAAAGGAACGCTCAAAAGCCAGAAATAAAATCCCATAAATAACAGGGAACAAATCTTAAGTCCGAAAATATGATTAAAAAATAAATGATAAAAGATCTTTGCTATAAAATAATAAAGCGGCGAATGAAC
>DFEM01000033.1 GCA_002369155.1 Lachnospiraceae bacterium UBA3802
CGGTGCATTCATCGATCTCGGCGGAATCGACGGATTACTTCATATCAAAGAGATGAGCTGGGGCAGAATCGAAAGCGCTAAGAAGCTTTACAAAGCCGGAGATAAGGTTAAAGTTCTTATCAAAGAAATCAACGGAACAAGAATTTCTCTTTCAACAAAGTTTGAAGATGAGAATCCCTGGAAAGATTTAAGTGCAAGATTTCCTGTCGGAAGCGTTGTAACAGGTAAAGTTGCAAGAATGACAGATTTCGGCGCATTCGTACAGCTTGAAGGCGGAGTAGATGCACTTCTTCACGTATCACAGATTTCAAAGAACCACATCGAAAAACCTTCGGATGTTCTTAAGATCGGCGATGAAGTTACAGCAGAAGTTACCGAAGTTAATGAAGAAAACAACAGAATCAGCCTTTCCGTAAGAGCTTTATTACAGCCTAAGAAAGATAAAGAAGCTGAAGGCGATGATAACAGCGAATACACATCAGTTGATGTTGACGCTATCGTAGCAGCTGACTCTGAAGCAGAAAAGACTGAAGAATAATCTTTTCAAATTAAATTAACTCTTAAGAGAAGGTACAATTTAAGTGCCTTCTCTTTTTAAATGTAGTATAATAGACTATATCGTTATAAGAAACACTTATAACAAAGCGGTACTTGATATGTAATCAATATCAAATGTGAAAAAATATTAGAACGAGGAAGATTTAAATTGATAAATGATTATGAATCCTTCAAAAAAGAAGTATATAATCTGACAAAAATAGATTTGAATGCTTATAAAGAAAAGCAGATGAAAAGAAGAATCGATACTCTGATTCTGAGGCACCGTCTTACCGGATATGACAGCTTTGTCAATTCGCTTAGAACCGACAATGATGTGCTTGAAGATTTCGTAAATTACCTTACTATCAATGTGTCTGAGTTTTACAGAAATCCGGATCAGTGGGAAATTCTTGAAAGAGATGTGATTCCTCTTTTAAAAAAGAGATTCAACTCTGACATTAAGGTCTGGAGTGCTGCGTGCTCGACAGGCGATGAGCCCTATTCCCTGGCAATGACTTTTAATAAGCAGATGAAACCAACGGATTATTCAATCTATGCTACGGATATAGACAAGCAGGTACTTGATCAGGCAAAGAATGGTGTTTATTCCAAAAAATCGATAGCGTTGCTTCCGAAGGAATACGCGGTTAAGTATTTGAAACCTACCACCGAGCAGACATTTCAAATCGATCCTTCGTTAAAGAAATCGATAAAATTTGAAAGACATAATCTGCTTTTGGATCCTTTTCCAAAGAATTTAAGCCTTATAGTATGCAGAAATGTTCTTATTTATTTTACGGAAGAGGTAAAAGAAGTTTTATTTGAAAAGTTTTATGAATCTCTCGCGCCCGGAGGAATATTATTCCTTGGTGCAACAGAGCAGATGATTAATTATAAACAGATAGGATATGAGAGACTGGCTTCGTTCTTTTTTGAGAAGCCTTTTAAGTAAAAACAACGGACCCCGAAAGGTCCGTTGTTAAATTATACATTAAGCATGTTCTGCAAAATATGTTCTGCATATTTGTTGAAGCTTTCTCTGGAAGTTTTGAATTCCGGTGTAAGCTCGAAGAATAATTGATGATCTCTGTAATCTCTCTTGTAGAATGGCTCAAAGAGTACGCTCCACTGGGGAAGATAAGTAGAAGCCTTACGTGTATAGCATGTTAATGCACTTGCAGGTTCTTTATGATCTTTTTCGATAAACTGTGCAACCGATTTGTGAACCGCCATGTCCTCGTGGATGAGATAATAGTAATCTCTGTAGTTCGAATAGAAGTATTTCATTTCTTCTTCGAAAAGAGGAACTTTTAAGATTCCGTCAATTCCCTCGCAAGTGAAGTAGCAGCCGTTAGCTGTATATGAGAGAGGAACGGGAATCGGAGTTCTGAAACGTAGTGTCAGGATAAGTTCCTGGCGCTTTTTATTTTCGTAATCATTGTAATAATTGGCTTTAACCTTCATGACACGAATTGATTTGTTAAACAAATCGGGAATGGCAAGAAGAGTAACCATGTGAAGCATGCCTTCGACGTCTTCCTTATTGTGAAGGAGAATGGCTTCCATGATGCTTTCGTCTTTGTTGCAGACGAATTCATGATAATAATTGATGAGTTCGCCGCCGTCGAGTCTGTCACGTCTTATCATTCCGAGGAATGTCTGAAGTGTTTTCTGTCTGCAGTCTTCGAGCTTCATGAAGTTTTTGTAAGGCTTGATTCTTTTATAGATATCAAGTCCGTCGAAGTTTGCAAAATCAAAATTATATTCATACTGCTGACATTTCTGCTCAAGGAAAGGAATGTCAAACTGATTTCCGTTGAAATGAATGAGAAAAGAGTAGTTAACGCTGAATTCGAGAAATGCCTTCAATACGTCGTTTTCTTCTTCGTAATTCTCGGCAAGCCACTGAATTAACTGCCATTCTTCATTCTCGTAATATGCACATCCGATCATGTAAAGATTGGAGCTTCTTGCAGAAAAACCGGTAGTTTCAATATCAAGAAAAAGAATATCTTTAATCGGAGCCAATGTTTCCAAAGGGTAATTTATTTCTTTTATAGCTGTCGAACACTGGATAGTTTTCATTAGATTTCCTTCCAAACTACTATTTTTACATACATAAGTATTTTACTACATTTTAAAAAAATTATATAGTATTTTTAAAAAATAAGTAGTAAGATATTAAAGGCTATTTTTAAAAAGAGAAAGGGAGGCAAGGCTTTGTTTACATTTCACGGTGGTATTCACCCCTATGACGGAAAAGACATTTCAAAGGATAAGCCGATAGTAAACTATCAGCCCAAAGGCTTAATGGTATATCCTTTGTCTCAGCATATAGGCGCACCTTGTGAGCCTGTTGTTGAAATTGGGGAACATGTATTGGTTGGACAACTTATTGCCAAGGAAACGGGGTTTGTTTCATCTCCGATATATTCGTCAGTTTCGGGTACCGTAAAAGCAATTGAACCCAGAAGAATCATAACAGGTGACCATGTTAAGGCCATCGTTATCGAGAATGACGGGTTATATGAAGAAGTTGAATTTACACCCAATCCCGATTACACGAAGCTTACCAGAGAAGAGATTGTTTCTCTCATCCAGAAAGCCGGTATTGTCGGCATGGGTGGTGCGGGATTCCCGACACATGTTAAGGTTTCTCCCAAGGAACCCGATAAGATTGAGTACATCATCGCTAACTGTGCCGAATGCGAACCTTATTTGACGAGTGACTATCGTATTATGATAGAGACACCCGAAAAGCTGGTTGAAGGTCTTCGCATAGAACTTTCATTATTTAATAATGCAAGAGGTATTCTTGCAGTTGAGGACAATAAACCTGATTGTATCAAGATTCTTAAGGAACTCACCAAGAACGATGAGAGAATCACGGTTATCCCTCTTAAGACCAAGTATCCTCAGGGATCTGAGCGTCATCTTATTTTTGCTACCACAAAAAGAGCAATCAATTCATCCATGCTTCCTTCGGATGCGGGATGTATCGTAAATAACGTAGATACCATTTGTTCCATCTACCAGGCAGTAGTTGAGGGCAAGCCCTTAATGCAGAGAATCGTTACCGTTACAGGTGACTGCATTAAGAATCCTCAGAACTTCAGAGTGCCCATCGGAACAAATTATCATGAGCTTGTAGATGAAGCAGGCGGATTTATAAAAGAACCCGAAAAGATCATTTCCGGCGGTCCCATGATGGGATTTGCTATTTTCGATCTTGACGTACCCGCTACCAAGACTTCGTCTGCGCTTCTTTGTCTTTCCAAGGATTCGATCCCTTCGACAACAGAGACTGCATGTATCAACTGCGGAAGATGTGTGGAAGTCTGCCCCGGAAGAGTAGTACCTTCCAAACTTGCTGACTTTGCGCAGAACGGAGACAGAGAACAGTTTGAAAAATACAATGGTATGGAATGCTGCGAATGCGGATGCTGCAGTTATATCTGCCCTGCAAAGCGTTACCTTACCCAGTCCATTAAATCAATGAGAAGAATGATTCTCGCCGACAGAAAGAAAGGGGGTAAATAAAAATGGATAAGAAATTAAAAGTATCCTCGAACCCTCACGTCAGAGACGGCATGTCGACAAGAGGAATCATGCTTGCGGTAATTATCGCATTAATGCCTACCACGATTTTCGGTGTTATCAATTTCGGCTATCATGCTCTTTTGGTAATTCTCGTATCCATAGGCTTTTCGGTACTTGCTGAATTTGTAATGTGTAAAATATTAAAGAAGCCCGTTTCTGTGGGAGACTGCTCTGCCATAGTTACAGGTCTTTTGCTTGCGCTTAACCTTCCCGCCGGATTTCCTCTTTGGATGACGGCTCTTGGCGCGTGTTTTGCAATCGTAGTCGTAAAGATGCTTTTTGGCGGCCTAGGTCAGAACTTCATGAACCCTGCACTCGGTGCCAGATGCTTCCTTGTCATTTCTTTTGCAAAATATATGACAAACTTCGAATGTGATGCGTATACAGGCCCTACACCTTTGGCAATCGTTAAGGCAGGCGGCGAAGTAAACATCTTTGACATGGTAATCGGTCATACAGCCGGTACAATCGGTGAGACAAGCATGATTGCCATTGTTCTCGGTGCCTGCTTCCTTATAGCTCTTGGAATCATAGATTTGAAGATTCCCGGAATGTATATTTTATCTTTTGTAATCTTTATCCTCATTTTCTCAAAGAGAGGATTTGATTTAAATTACATCTGCGCACAACTTGCAGGCGGCGGACTTATGCTCGGTGCTTTCTTTATGGCTACCGATTACGTAACAAGGCCGATTACCAAGAAGGGCCAGTATCTCTTCGGTATAATTCTTGGTATTTTAACCGGTGTATTCAGAATTTTCGGACCCGGTGCGGAGGGAGTTTCTTTTGCGATTATCTTAGGAAACCTTCTCGTTCCGCTTATTGAGAAGATTACTCTTCCTAAAGCTTTCGGTAAAGGAGGAGAGAATTCACTATGAAAATTTCAAATGAAGAAATAGTTAAGATCATAAAAGATACCGCCGTAATTTTCGGTATCACACTTGTAGCAGGACTCGGACTTGGATTTGTATACGAACTTACCAAAGAACCTATTGCTACACAGGAAGCTCAGGCCCAGGCTGATGCCTGCAATGAAGTTTTCAAAGAAATTAACGAAGCCGGAGTTTTGGAAAGCGTTGAAACTCTTACTTTCAATCCCATCGATGTTGACGCATCAATCAGCGATAAGTTAAAAGCCGAAGGATATGATGTGGCTTACGTCGACAGCGTGTATGAAGCAAAGAAAGCTGACGGATCTTTATACGGATATGTAATCGGCGTAACTTCCACAAAGGGTTACGGCGGAAACATCTGCTTCTATATGGGTGTAACCACAGACAATATGCTCAAAGGAATCTCAATTCTTTCGATTTCGGAGACTCCCGGTCTTGGTATGAACGCAGAGAACGTACTTGTTCCTCAGTTCAGAAACAAGAAACTTGAAGAGTATAAGGTAGTTAAAACCGGAGCTGCTTCATCTGATGAAATCGATGCCATCACCTCGGCAACGATTACTTCAAATGCAGTTACAAACGGTGTTAATACAGGTGTGAGATATTACACAATCTTAAGCGAAGGAGGGGAGAACTAATGAAAAAATGTTTGGAACGTCTCTATAACGGACTCATTAAAGAAAACCCTACTTTCGTTCTTATGCTCGGTATGTGTCCGACACTTGCCGTTACAACATCGGCAATCAACGGTCTCGGCATGGGACTTTCGACGATGGTGGTACTTGCGCTCAGTAATATGATCATTTCGGCTTTAAGAAAGATTATTCCCGATAAGGTTCGTATTCCTGCATATATCGTAATCATCGCTACTTTCGTTACTATCGTAGAACTTTTGATGCATGCTTTCGTGCCAGGTCTTTATTCTGCACTCGGCATTTACATCTCACTTATCGTAGTTAACTGTATTATCCTCGGACGTGCAGAAAGCTACGCTTCCAAGAACCCCGTGTTCCCTTCGCTTTTCGATGGAATCGGTATGGGACTCGGATTCA
>DFEM01000186.1:0-7906 GCA_002369155.1 Lachnospiraceae bacterium UBA3802
TGCTCATTTCAAACGGTGTAAGCCAGTTAAGCAATCTTGACAAATACATTAATTCCATGGGTAAAGCTGAAGATTCCGACAAGATAATCAACGATGCTTTAGAGGAATACGAAGCACAGGCTCTTGCGGCAAGCGAGGAGATGGCAGAGCTTATCGAGGAAGCCCTGGAAGAAGAGAATATCAGTGATGAAGTCGGCGTGGAATTTAATTCTCAATACGTTCTTCTTACAATGAACGGAGCGCTCTTATTCAATTCGGGTGATGCCAGACTTAAGGAAGAATCGCTTCCCCTTATGTCACAGATAGCAAGAATTCTCGAAAGATATTCGGACGGCATTATCGAAGTTGAAGGACATACCGACAACGTTCCCATGAACGGTGCAAAATATTCGGATAATGATGAACTCTCAAGCGCCAGAGCAATCAGCGTTTTCAGATATTTGGTTGACAATACGAACATTGACCCCGCCAGAATCAAACATTCGGGACGCGGCGAATATGTACCAATTGCCGACAATTCGACGGCTGAAGGCAGAGCGCTTAACAGAAGAGTTGAAATAAAGATTTACAATTTCTACAGTACGAATTACTGATTCGGGGAGAAAGAATAGAAAATGAAGAAAAACTTATTAGGAATACTTATTCTGGGTCTTACATTTGTTAACATCATTATTTCCGGAATTACGATGTTTACCGTAATGACGACCAATCAGAAAACAGCAAAAGTTGTTTCCGATGTTGCAAATGCCATAAGCATTGATATGGGTACCGGTTCTTCCGAAGGAGAAGTGGCGCAGGCAGTTCCCATCGAAGATATCGAAACATATTCAATACCCGAAAAGATGACAGTTGCGCTTAAGCCTTCGGCAGGCGATGATGAAGCGCATTTTTGCATGGTATCTGTTTTCTTTTCAATCAATACCAAACATAAAGATTACAAAAAATACGGCGCTACGGTCGGTGAAAAGGAAAATCTTTTCAGAAGTATTGTTAACGACGTAATCAGCAAATATACGATTGATGAAGCAAGAGTGTCACAGGATGAGATAAAGAAAGAAATCCTTTCCAAAGTTCAGGAAAAGTATTCGGATTCCGACTTTATCTTTGATGTATCTTTCAGCGATATAGTTTTCCAATAATTGCGCTTTGCTTACTGCTAAAAATTTCGGCGGAAGGAGGGAGACTTTGTGAGCGAAGTTTTATCGCAAAATGAAATAGACAATCTGTTAAAGGCATTAAACAGCGGTGAAATTGACGTTGACGTTATGAAGGATACCAATGACGGTTCTGTCAAGAATTATGACTTTAAACGTCCTTCAAAGTTTTCCAAAGAACACCTTCGTACGCTCGAACTTATTTTTGATCATTACGGAAGGCTTTTGTCGACAAACCTTCCCGTTTATTTAAGAAAGAACGTTCAGGTTAATGTGGCATATTCCGAATCCGTTACCTTTTCGGAATTCTCCAATTCGCTCGGCAACCCTTCGGTTCTTTCAATCATTAAATTCGATCCCCTGCCGGGAGATATTATTATCAACCTGACGTCAAACCTCGGTTTTGCAATGGTTGACAGGATGCTCGGCGGACCCGGTAAAGCAATCGACAAGGTCAGGGATTTTTCGGAAATAGAACTAAAAATTCTCGAAAAACTGCTGGTTATTTCAATGCAGCTTTTGAGAGAACCCTGGAAAAATGTTATCGAAATAAATCCTATACTTAACAAGATAGAGACCAATCCGCAGTTCGCACAGATTATTGCACCGAACGAAATGATTGCCATCGTAACGCTTAACATGAAAATAGGCGATGTTGAAGGATTTATGAATGTGGCACTTCCGTTTATTACGATTGAATCGGTCATCGACAATTTGAACACCAAGTTCTGGTTCTCAAATATGACCAATTTTACGGAAGAAGACTACAACGAATATATTGCGGGAATGTTGAAAAGAGTCGACGTTCCGCTTAAATGTCTTCTCGGCAAATCAAGTGTTACCGTTTCCGATTTTTCAAATCTTTCGGTCGGAGACATTATCAGACTCGATACAAATGTTGAATCGGCAATTGATATTTACGTCGGCAATATACGTAAATTCACAGCTGTAGCCGGTGCCAGCAATGACAAATATGCTGTAAAAGTCACTTCCGTGATAAGAGAGGAGGAATAAACCTTTGGATGGCGGTATATTATCCCAAGACGAAATAAATGCGCTGTTGGCGGGGATGGATTTATCCAATGACACACCGGCCGATAACAATGCGACAGAAACAAATGCTTTTTCATCCTCAGATTCCGATACTTTAACGGAGATTGAAAAAGATGCCATCGGTGAAGTCGCAAACATTTCGATGGGTACAAGTGCAACGACTCTTTATTCACTCGTTAACAGAAGAGTCGATATAACAACACCCACCGTAAACATAGTCAAATGGGACGAACTTCTCAACGAATACGACAGACCCTGCGTATTCATTAAGATTAATTACACTACCGGTCTTGACGGATCAAACATATTAATTCTTAAAGAGGCAGACGTTAAAATAATCACCGATCTCATGATGGGCGGTGACGGAACAAATATTGATGGGGAACTCGGCGAGCTGCATTTAAGTGCTATCTCCGAGGCGATGAATCAGATGATGGGTTCATCGGCTACAAGCCTTTCCTCGATGCTTGGCAAAACGATTGACATATCGCCACCTGAAGCATCCCTTATCGATATAAATGATTTTAACAAAGGTGAAGAGTTTTCCTCATTTCTTTCAGGCACATTTGTCAGTATTCAGTTCAGAATGCAGATAGGTGATTTGATAGACTCGACCATACTTCAGTTATATCCCTTGGAATTCGCCAGAGAATTGTATCAGATATTCATGAACAATCAGGTCGGCGAAGCTCCCAAAAAGGATGTACCAAAAGAAGCGCCTAAAGAGGAACCTAAAATGGATAAGACTCAGGACAATACTCAAACATTTGCGAATAATGCTCCATACGGTGCTCCGACAGGAATGCCTGAACAGGCGCCTCCTTATCCCAACATGGGATATCAGGCACCCCCGATGGGCTATCAGATGCCTCCCATGGGCTATCAGATGCCTCCTTTCCCTCAGGGAAACGTAAATGTATCACCCGCACAATTCCAGACTTTCAGTCAGCCTACTGTTTCGGCAAATACGCCGGAGAACATAAATTTAATCATGGACGTACCGCTTGAGGTAACCGTAGAACTCGGAAGAACCAAGAAATCAATTGCGGATATCCTTGATTTTGCACCGGGTACGATTATCGAACTCGACAAGATTGCCGGTGAACCCATTGATGTTCTTGTTAACGGCAAATTTGTAGCTAAAGGTGAAGTAGTAGTTATTGAAGAAAGTTTCGGTATCAGAATAACCGAGATTATAAATTAAACAGGAGAGATTAGATTATGGGAAAGAATATTCTTATTGTTGACGACGCCGCATTCATGAGAATGATGATAAAAGATATTTTATCCAAAAACGGCTATACCGTAGCAGGAGAAGCCGAGAATGGTGTTAAGGCTATCGAAAAATACAATGAGCTTAAGCCCGACCTTGTACTTATGGATATTACAATGCCCGACAAAGACGGAATTCAGGCTTTAAAGGATATTAAGGCTTCCGATCCCAATGCCAAGATTATCATGTGCTCGGCTATGGGTCAGCAGGCAATGGTTATCGAATCCATTCAGGCAGGCGCAAAAGACTTTATAGTTAAACCTTTCCAGCCTGACCGAGTTTTGGAGGCAGTCAAGAAAGTAGTTGGTTAAAATATGGTACTGGCGCTTAACAATTCATCCACCGGAAGTTTTGTTCAGTTTCTGACGGTATTTGTTTTATTTATAATTGTTCTTTTAATCTGTGCGTTTACCACCAGATTTGTCGCGGGTTATCAAAAGAGCAAGATGATGTCCGGAAACATACATGTTCTCGAGACGTTAAAAATCGCCAACAACAAATACATTCAGATCATTCAGATAGGTGACAAAACCTTCGCGGTCGGCATAGGAAAAGACAATGTAACTATGCTTGGTGAACTGAATGAAGAGTCTCTTATTATCAATGAGAGTGAAAACTTCGAAGGCATGGATTTTAAGAGTATGCTCGAAAAGGCTAAAAATATTAAACTGAAGAAATAGGCGATTGATATGAAGAATCATAGCGTATCTTTTAAAATTGTTATCGGCTTATGCCTGCTAATTACGGCAGGCATATTGTTGTATTTTACACCCATAAAAACACATGCATCGGGATTGCAAAATGCCGATGATTTAGCCGACGCCATTACTTCTTCAATATCAAATGATTTGGAAGACGAACTTAATGCCGATGCCCCGAGTTCATCTTTTTCCGTAAATTTCGAATCGGGTAACGGCGAACTTAACGGGTCACTTCGAATTCTTTTGATTCTGACCTTTATATCTTTTATTCCCGCTATGCTCGTAATGCTTACAAGCTTTACGAGAATCATCATAGTTTTGCATTTCACGAGAACTGCTCTGGGAACTCAGACTGCACCGCCTAACCAGGTTCTTATCGGTCTTGCAGTTTTCCTCACATTATTCATAATGGCTCCCGTATTTACAAGAGTTAACGAAGAGGCAATCATTCCTTTCGATCAGGGTGAACTTACTGCCAAAGAAGCTCTTGATGCAGGTATGGTTCCCATAAGAGAATTCATGTACGGACAGACACAGGCAAAGGATGTGGCTACTTTTATGGAGATAGCCAATCTTGAATGGGACGGAACCGATCCCGAAGCAGTGCCTTCAACCGTTCTTATTCCTGCTTTTGTTTTATCGGAACTTCGAACATCGTTTATTATCGGATTTTTGATTTATATTCCGTTTATCGTAATAGATATGGTTGTATCGTCAATCCTTATGAGTATGGGTATGATGATGTTGCCGCCGACTACGATATCCACGCCGTTTAAGATATTGCTTTTTGTACTCGCTGACGGATGGAATCTCGTAATTATTAATCTTGTAAAATCGTTCTACTGACGTGTCGGGAAAGAAAGGAGTGTAATTTATGACTGCTGATAACGTAATCGTAATAGCCAGAGATGCTTTGTATGTTATCATCATAACTGCCGCTCCCGCGCTGCTTGTGTCGCTTATTATCGGTCTTGTTGTTTCCGTTTTTCAGACCGTTACAAGCATTCAGGAGCAGACGCTTACTTTTGTACCCAAAATTCTGGGAATTTTCCTGACGATAATGCTTTTGGGACATTGGATGCTTAACAATATCGTTACTTACATGACGGCTTTATGGAATGATATTCCTCTTTATATTCACTGATTATGATTGATTATTCTTTTCCCATTGAAGAACTTGAATATTTTCTTCTTATAATGACCAGAATAAGCTGTTTCGTGTTTGTGGCTCCGTTTTTTTCGATATCAAGTACACCCGGAAGAGTAAAAATCGGATTTTCGTTTTTTCTTTCGGTAATTATATATTATGCGACAATGCCACATGTATATGTCTCGGGCGGAACACTTCTTTCAATAGCGATTATGGTCTTAAGAGAAGCTGCGGTCGGACTTTTGCTTGGACTCGGTGCATATATCTGCCAGACAATAGTTCTTTTTGCTGGTCGTATTGCCGATATGGAAATGGGTTTTGCGATGGCAAACCAGCTTGATCCTGCGACGAGGCAGGATGCCACGATTTCCGGTGTTTATTATCAGTACATGTTTATGCTTCTTATGGTGTTGACAGGACTGTACAGATATTTTGTCTCTGCGATAGCGGAAACATTTACGCTGATTCCGATCGGAAAAGCCGTATTCAATTACGATAAACTGTTGGATTCGACGATTAAATTCCTCGGACAATACATGATTATAGGCTTGCAGATTTGCCTTCCGGTATTTTGCGTAATCATGCTTTTAAATGCAATACTCGGAATTCTTGCAAAAGTGGCGCCTCAGATGAATATGTTTGCCGTTGGTATTCAGTTAAAAGTATTCACCGGACTCGGTGTATTGTTTATTACGGTAGGTCTTTTGCCGAAACTTTCCGAACTTTTGTTTAAGGCAATGCAAAAGGGAATCGTAACTTTTGTGGAGGGCCTGATGGATGCTTCGATATAATCTTCAGTTATTCGCCAAAGAAGGACCCGGCGGAGAAAAAACAGAAGAAGCGACACCCAAAAAATTAGAGGATGCGAGAAAAGAAGGGCAGGTCGCAAAAAGTAAGGAACTTGCAGTAGGCTTTACTTTGCTTGCGATGTTTGTATTGCTTAAAATCTGGGTCGGGACATTGGGTAACCAGTTTTTAAGCGTTTTTAATTCGACCTACAACATGATTCCGGCTTTGGCCAGAAGAATGGCTTACGGAGATACGGTATGGTATTTCCTCATTTTATTGAGAAATATCCTTTTAAAGCTTGTTTTGTATCTTGCTCCGTTTCTTTTGGTGGCGGTTGGTGTTGGCCTTACCACGGAAATACTTCAGGTTCAGTGGAAACCGACGGCAAAGCCCTTAAAGCCCAAATTTGACAAATTCAATCCGATTAACGGTGTAAAAAGAATCTTTTCGCTTCAGTCGCTTGTGGAACTTTTAAAGTCGATTCTTAAGATTCTTGTTATCGGATATATCGCTTATTCGACACTTCACGACAAATGGTCCACGATACTCATTCTCCTTGACATGCCGATCATGCAGGCCATCGGAGTAATGGGAAATCTTGTTATAAATCTTGGCATTAAAATTGCCGCTTTTTATTTGATAATTGCCTTCGCGGATTTCGCTTTCCAGAAATGGAAATTCAAAGAAGACATGAAGATGACCAAGCAGGAAGTCAAGGACGAATACAAACAGTCCGAAGGTGATCCTCAGATTAAAGGTCAGATTAAGCAGAAGATGATGCAGGCATCCAGAAGACGTATGATGCAGGACATCCCTAAAGCCGATGTCGTCATCACCAACCCTACGCATTTCGCGGTCGCCATCCAATACGACCCGAACACAGCCGACGCACCCATCGTCGTCGCCAAAGGTGCCGATTACGTAGCAGCCAAGATTAAGGAAATCGCCAAAGAAAACAACGTCGAGATAGTCGAAAACAAACCCCTCGCACGTATGCTTTTCTACAACGTGGAAATCGGGCAGCTCATCCCTCACGAATTATACAAGGCGGTAGCGGATATCCTGGCGTATGTATATAAAATTCAGGGAAAGATTTAAGCCTTCCCCTTGAGGGGAAGGTGTCGACGCAGTCGACGGATGAGGTGTCAAGCAACTGAAATAGGCATCAAAAATCCGACAGACAAGGTGTCGATCAAATGACTTAAGCCTCAAACAGTCGATAGTCAAGGTGTCAATTAAACAACAATAATAGCAAACATCTCAAACTCATCAAAATAATTAAAAGGAGCACTCAATCTGAACGATAAAAACAATCCGGTATTAAGAACGAACGCACAAAATCTTAGAAAGAATATGACTAAAGAAGAAAGACATCTTTGGTATGATTTTTTGAAAACTCTTCCTTTTACTTTTAACAGACAAAAAGTTATAGGTTCTTATATTGCTGATTTTTATTGTGCACAAGCTCGATTGGTTATTGAATTGGATGGGTCTCAGCATTTTGAAGAAGAAGGCTTGGCTAAAGATAAAGAAAGAGATGAATATTTCAAAAGTATGAATATTACTGTAAAAAGATATTCGAATTTGGATGTGAACATAAATTTCGAAGGTGTTTGTCAGGATATTTATGATTTTATAAATTTGGTTAAGAGATAATCGTTTCAAAAGTTCTATTAAGATAAATTATAGATTATAGAAATAAATTATTATATTTATAAATATTTTTTTATTTGAAATATTGTATTAAAGAAATTTTTGAGGAACACCTCATCAGTCAGCTTCGCTG
>DFEM01000186.1:7970-13866 GCA_002369155.1 Lachnospiraceae bacterium UBA3802
TCAGCTTCGCTGACAGCTTCCCCTCAAGGGGAAGCCTAAAATACTTACGGAAGGAGGTAAGCAATTTGAAAAGAGCCGACATTGCGGTTGCAGTTTATATACTTGCGGCATTTGTAATGCTCATAGTTCCCATTCCGAGCTGGCTTCTTGACATTTTGCTTGCCGTAAATATATCGACAGGTTTCGTGATACTTTTTTCGACCATGTTTGCGAAAGAAGTTTTGGATATGTCCTTTTATCCGACGATACTTTTGTTCACCACAATTTTCAGAATAGCACTTAACGTCTCGTCCACGAGACTTATTCTTACAACAGGTAACCCCGGTAACGTAGTTACGACTTTTGGTTCATTCGTAGGTTCCGGTAATCTGATTGTAGGTATCGTAATCTTTATTATTTTGATTATTATCCAGTTTGTCGTAATCAACAAAGGTTCCGAAAGAGTTGCGGAAGTAACCGCGAGATTTACATTGGATGCCATGCCCGGTAAACAGATGGCTATCGATGCCGACCTTAATACCGGTGCGATTACCGATGAACAGGCAAAAGAGCGAAGAGACAAGATTCAGCAGGAAGCAAGCTTCTTCGGTTCCATGGACGGTGCCGTAAAGTACGTAAAGGGAGATGCGACTGCGGGTCTTATTATTACCGGCGTTAACGTTGTAGGCGGTATCGCGCTTGGCGTACTCATGCAGGGTATGGCTTTCGGAGATGCTTTAAACAAATACGTTATCCTTACAATCGGTGACGGACTTGTTTCGCAGATTCCTTCGCTTCTTATTTCTCTTTCAACAGGTATTCTTGTTACCAAGGGCTCTAAAGAAGCGGATTTCGGTCCCGTTATCTTAAAACAGCTTTTCGGTGTGCCGAAGGTCATGTACTTTGTTGGCGCTATTATTATGGGACTTGGCATACTGACTCCTTTGAATATATTCTTATTCGGTGCGTTCGGTGCGCTTTTCCTTATCGGCGGTCGTATTATGGCCAACAATATTGATGTTAAGAATGTCGAAAAAGAAGTCGACAAAGAGGAAGTCGCTGCGGCGGAAACAAGGCAGCCGGAAAATGTCAATTCTCTCTTGCAGGTCGACCCTATCGAGTTGGAATTCGGTTACGGTATCATTCCTTTGGCCGATGTCAATCAGGGCGGCGATTTGCTTGATCGTGTGGTAATGATAAGACGACAGATTGCACTTGAACTCGGTACTGTTGTTCCCATCATTCGATTAAGAGATAACATTCAGCTTAATCCGAATCAGTATATAATTAAGATTAAAGGCATACAGGTATCCGAAGGCGAGATTCTTTTTGACCATTATATGGCCATGAATCCCGGATTTGTTACAGAAGAAGTGACAGGTATTCCGACTTTCGAGCCTTCATTCCATCTGCCCGCATTGTGGATTACCGAGAGTCAAAGAGAAAGAGCCGAGGCTGCGGGATACACCGTAGTTGACCCGCCTTCGATTATTGCGACTCATCTGACGGAGATTATAAGACAGCATATTTCGGAACTCCTTACAAGACAGGATGTATCCAAACTTGTTGACAATCTTAAAGAGACAAACCCTGTGCTTATCGACGAACTTACACCGAAACTCCTCGGTCTCGGCGATATCCAAAAGGTTCTTCAAAATCTCTTAAAAGAGGGCATTTCAATTCGAGATTTGCTTACGATTTTTGAATCTTTGGCAGACCATGCTCAGACAACAAGAGATACGGATATTCTTACCGAATATGTAAGACAGTCTCTTAAAAGAGCGATTTCCGGAAAATATTTTATGCCTAACGAAACCACGAGTGTGGTAACGCTCGATCCGAAGCTTGAGCAGGAGATGATGAACTCCATCAAGCAGACCGAAAACGGTTCATATATAGCAATGGATCCCGAGAAGGTCAAAAAGATAATGAACAATGTCGAAACCGAGGTAGGCAAACTCGAGCAGCTCGGCAAGGCACCCATACTTTTGACTTCGCCCATTGTCAGAATGTATTTTAAGAAATTAAGCGAAGATTATTTTGCGGATTTGATAGTAATTTCGTATAATGAAATAGAGAGCAATGTTGAATTGCAGTCCGTAGGGATGGTAACAGCGTAATGATAATCAAAAAGTATCAGGCAAAAACAGAAAATGAAGCTATGAATCTTGCCAGGGCCGAACTTGGTGATTCCTGTGTTTCCCTTAATGTCAGGGTGGTTAAACAAAAAGGAATCATGAAGCTTATTAAAGCACCCTATGTGGAAGTTACCGTGGCATTGGAAGAAGAGAGCGAGACAGATTACGATTCATTGATAAAGCCCATAATCAATCCCGAAAACGATCGAAACATTTTCAAACCTTCGGGATTCAATGTGGTAGTTGATGAGAATACCAAACCTTCCGTAATCGAACCCGAAAAAGAAGAAAACAAAAACAATTCTGCAGACAAAGAAGATTACGTTAAAGAAGATTCAATTGTCAGTGCAGTTAAAGAAAATACTTTTAAAGAAAATTTAAATACCGCATCCGTAAATGCTTCCAAAAAAGAAAAGAAATCAAGAGAAATAAAATCCGATTCCGAGATGGATGCCGTATATGAGCTTATTTCGCAAACCCTCATTGATAATGAAGTGGATGAGGATTATGTCGAAGAGATTGTCGAGGAAGCAAAAAGCAGACTTAAGAGCAATACTCCGATGGATACGGTTTTATCACATATTTATCAGAGACTTATCTTAAGATTCGGCGAACCCAAAATCATTGAACCGGCCAAAAAGAACCCCAAGGTTATTTTCTTTGTCGGAACAACCGGTGTCGGAAAGACCACAACAATCGCCAAAATTGCTTCCAAACTTTTCGTGGCAGGCAACAAAGTGGCATTATTTACATCCGATACATACAGAATTGCCGCTGCGGAACAGCTTCGTTCATATGCAAACATAATGTCAGTTCCTTTCAGAATCATTTATACAATTGACGATTTTGAAGAAGGGCTCGAGACATTTAAAGATTATGATTATATTTTAATCGATACTGTCGGACATTCTCATAAAAACCAGGAATTGAAAGCCGACATGAAGAAGTTTATCGATTATTCCAAGGAAAAGACGGAAACGGAAGTTTATCTTGTACTTGCAGCTTCTACAAAGATGAAGGATCTTATTCATATTGCCGACAGCTACAAGGAAATATCGGATTACAGGCTCATATTTACAAAGCTTGACGAGACTTATTCTTTCGGAACAATCTTTAATTTGAGACTTCATACGAATGCACCATTAAGTTATGTGACATACGGACAGAATGTTCCGGAAGACATAGATACATTTAAACCTCAGCAGATAGTTAAGAAATTGCTTGGCGGACAGTAGAGACGCCTCGGAGATACAGGATGGATCAGGCATCAGGATTAAGAAATATAATAAAGGCATCGCAGACAAGACCGCTTGCCAGAGTTATTACGGTTACAAGCGGTAAAGGCGGTGTGGGCAAATCGAATACGGCCATTAATCTTGCGGTACAGTTTCGAAAGATGGGTCAGCGCGTGATTATTCTCGATGCAGACTTCGGACTCGCAAATATCGAGATTATGTTCGGCGCGGTTCCCAAGCACAATCTCTTCGATCTTATATACAAAGGTATGAAGATGGAAGATATTATCACATGGGGACCTTCGGAAATCGGATTTATTTCCGGCGGCTCGGGTATTGCGGGAATGTCGAATTTAAGCAGGGAATATCTGACTTATATTATTCAAAACCTTGCTCAGCTCGATGCCATGGCAGATATTATTATCGTTGATACGGGTGCCGGTATATCGGATGCCGTTTTGGAATTTTTGGTAGCAAGCGGCGAGATTCTTGTGGTTACCACTCCCGAACCGACATCGATTACAGACTCTTATTCATTGCTTAAAGCTTTATCTCATCATGAGAGATTTTCTGCTGAAAATACAAATATTAAAGTTATAGCCAACCGTGTTTCTTCCGAGAATGAAGGCAAGATTTTATTCAACAAATTAAACACGGTTGTATCAAGATATTTGAAGCTTCCTATTTGCTTCCTTGGCAGCATTCCACAGGATGATGCATTGCAAAAAGCTGTTATGCAGCAGATGCCCGTGTCGATTCAGACACCCAAATCAAAATCTGCTTGCGCATATGAGACCATTGCGAATATACTAATGAATAGAGAGATTAACAAAAATAACAGAAACAGGGGTATGGCTGCTTTCTTTTCACATATTGTTGCGGCTAAAAAATCAGTATGAAAGAAAAAGATACCGGGTTACTTTTAAGTAAATATATTGCTCCCGGCTCCAAGATTGAACTTGAGGCCATAGACAGAGTGCTTCAGGAAGACGGAAGTTATCAGAGAAAGAAATTCGATTCCAAAGTAGTCGATGTTATTGATGAAGATCGTCTCGAAATTCTTATGCCCATGGAGCAGACCAAACTTGTGCTTTTGCCCGTAAACGGTGAATATGATATTCATTTCTTTACCACTAAAGGTCTTTTCCAGTGTCTGATAAGAGTTGTTAACCGTTATAAAAACGGCAACCTTTATCTTCTTGAAATAGAGCTTATTTCGAATCTTCAAAAGTATCAAAGAAGAGAGTATTACAGATATTCATGTATGCTTCCTCTTTCGTTCAGACTTTTGACAAAAGCAGAGAAAATTGCGATTGAACAAAAAAGAAACGTATTGTTCGATGAGCTTCCAATGATTGAATCACAGATAGTCGATATTTCCGGCGGCGGAATGAGATTTGTGACTAAAGATGCTTGCGAAGTTAACGATCTTATATATTCCGATTATGTTTTGGGTAACGGAAAGAGATTCCATCATGTAGCCAAGATACTTGCGGTTAAACCCTTGGAGAATTCTTCCAAAGATGCCAAATATGAACTCAGATGTCAATTCGTCAATATCTTAAACGGCGAGCGTGAGATGATAATTCGATATATATTCGAAGAAGAAAGAAAGAAAAGAAAAAGAGAGATGTAGACAAAAAAGCGACTCGAAAGAGTCGTTTTTTTATGTATTTTTAACAATGGATTTACATAAAATTCTACATGGACAAAGTGACTTTGCATACATGAGTAGAGTTCATTATGATATAATTACAAAGTAATTTGGAATTTTATATTCAGAGGCCTACGGAATGGGAAAAATAGTTGCTATTGCCTGTTCGACCGGAGGACCCAAAGCACTTCAAAAATTAATTCCGAGTCTGAATTCAGGTTTAAATTGTCCTGTGCTTATTGTTCAGCATATGCCGGACGGTTTTACCAAGACGCTTTCGGAAAGACTTGATCTTTTAACGGACATACCGGTTACGGAAGCCGTTGACGGAGAAACAATCCAGAACAATCATATATATATCGCAAAAGCGGGATTTCATTTAAAGGTCAGACCTTTCAGAAAAGAACATAAAATCGTTCTTTATGACGGCGAACCCAGAGAAGGTGTCAAACCCTGTGCGAATTATATGTATGAATCGCTCGCGGATTGTAATTACGATGAGATTGTTTGTGTGGTGCTTACCGGAATGGGTTCCGACGGCACAGACGGTATTGTTTACTTAAAAGATAAAAAGAATATTAAGGTAATAGTTCAGGACAAAGATACGAGCGTTGTATTCGGAATGCCGGGCAGTGTCCTGAAAAAAGATATTATTTGTACTGTATCGAAGATAGAAGATATCGGCAAAGAGATAATAAAACAATTGGAGGGTTAGGTTATGGATGTCAGTCAGTATTTGGATATTTTTATAGACGAGACTAAAGAACATTTGCAAAATCTCAATACCCATATTCTCGAACTTGAACAGGATGGCGAGAATATGGATACGATTAACGAGATTTTCCGTGCAGCCCACTCCCTTAAGGGTATGGCAGGTACCATGGGCTTTA
>DFEM01000093.1 GCA_002369155.1 Lachnospiraceae bacterium UBA3802
GGTCTTATGAATATGCAGTATGCCATCGAAGACGGTGTGGTATACGTTATCGAAGCCAACCCCAGAGCATCCAGAACAGTACCTTTGGTTTCAAAGGTCTGCGGTATTCAGATGGTTAAGCTTGCAACACAGATTATTACATCCGAGTTTACAGGCAAGCCTTCACCCGTTCCCGGACTTAAGGACAGCCATTACAATTACTACGGTGTAAAAGAGGCTGTATTCCCGTTCAACATGTTCCAGGAAGTCGATCCTCTTCTCGGACCCGAAATGAGATCCACAGGTGAAGTACTCGGTATCGCTCCCGACTTTGGCGAGGCTTATTACAAGGCTCAGGAAGGCACAAAAAATCCTCTTCCTCTTGAGGGTACGGTTCTTATCTCCGTTAACAAGAACGACAAGAAAGAACTTCCCGATGTGGCAAGAGCATTCCATGAATGCGGCTTCAAGATTCTTGCAACGGGAACAACATACGACCTTATCGAGTCACTCGGTATTCCCGCGACAAAGATCAAGAAGATGCAGGAAGGCAGACCCAATATTGTGGATGCCATCACAAATAAAGAGATTCAGCTTATTATCAATACACCTGCAGGCAAAGACAAGATATTCGATGATTCTTATATCAGAAAGAATGCCATCAAGCACAGAGTACCTTACATTACCACAATGGCTGCGGCAAAAGCTTCCGCAGCAGGTATCAAGGCAATCAAAGAGCAGGGACAGATTGGCGTAAAGAGTCTTCAGGATATTCATAAAGGTATAAGCTACAGCTAATAAAATATAAAACTTTTCGAGAAACCTTCCGTATAATTTTAGTTCATGACAAACGAGTACCATAAGCTTATGTTGGTATTGCAATTTTTGATGAAATTTTTTAAAATAATATGCGGAAGGTTATTTTCGGGGAGGAGTCAGCATGATTTATACTTACGAGTTGTCGGTGCAGGTAAAAAAATTCCTTGCAGGCAATACAGAGGCTTTTGAAAAAATTTTCGTAATGACCGCAGATGATGTCTATTTCCATGTATCCATGGTTATCAGCGATCCCGCAGAAGCGGAGAGAATGGTCATTAAAATATATAAAGATCTTTATATGCAGTTCGGAAGACTTGATAAGGTTGAAAACGTTATCTCATGGTATAACGAGATTCTTTATCATGAGCTCGATAACTGGGTAGGCAAGCATTATATGGAACTGCTTGTTACCGAGACCAAGGGAAAATTCGATCATCCAAAGAGCAACAACGACGTTCTTTACGGCGAGAAGCTTTATAACGAGTCGGAGACTGCTCTTATAGCGGTTGATTATATTTATGAATTAAATCCCATTCATGCGCTTACATCACTTGCATATTTCTTTGACAAACTGGCTGTAAATGAAATTGCCAATCTGTTACAGGTGGATGATGACAGAATAAACAAGAGAGTTAAGTATATCACTCTCACGATTGAAGACTTTTGTAAGCAGTACGCCAAGAGTCATGAGGTCAGAATAGCTACGGTTGACGCTCATATGATTCTTTTGGCATATGTTCAGTTGTTCAAATCGGTTGAATTACCTCATCCCAATAAAGTTTACCAGAAGATTATAGAGGCATTAAGATAGTGTACAAATATCTGTTTTTTGATCTAGACGGTACGTTGACGGATTCTCAAGAAGGCATAACTAAATCAGTTAGTTATGCCTTAATTAATTTAGGGCTCGAGGACATACCGTTTGAGGAAAGAAAAAAATTCATCGGTCCCCCGCTTCTTGATTCATTTATGAATATCTGCAAAATGGATGAAGAGACCGCAAGGGAAGCCATAAGGTTATACAGAAGCCGATATTCGGAAGTCGGAAAGTATGAGAACAGACCTTATGACGGTATACCGTTGTTATTGGAAAAATTGAAAAAAGACAACAGGGTTCTTATCATAGCATCAAGCAAACCCACCGAATTTGTAGTCGACATATTAAAGAAGTTTGATATATACGAATATTTCGACATCATATCCGGTGCCGACATGGCAGGGCTTAAAGGCTTGAAGGAAGATGTTATAAGCGAAGCTTTAAAAGAACTCGATTTAAACGACGAGGAAAAGAAGCAGGTCGTTATGATAGGCGACAGGCATTATGATATCCTCGGCGCCAAGCATTTCGGACTTGACTCCATCGGAGTCGGATACGGCTTCGCCAAAGATGAGGCGGAACTTGTGGACGCAGGCTGCACTTATTATGCGAAGACCGTGGATGATCTTGAAAGAATACTGTTTGAATAAAACGGATAAAAAATGCCGGCATTAATCGGAAATATTGAAAACAGAAAAACAGAAAAAACAAAAAACAGAAAAACAGAATTACTATTAAAATATGCGGAAATACCGCAGGAAATAATACAGGAGAAGGAAAATGGAAATTTTTGAAGAGTTGAAGGCAAGAGGACTTCTTGCACAGTTAACGGATGAAGAAGAAATCAGAGAACTTGTAAATAACGGAAAAGCCGTTTTTTATATCGGATTCGACCCTACCGCTGACAGCCTTCACGTAGGTCACTTTATGGCACTTTGCCTTATGAAGAGACTTCAGATGGCAGGCAACAAGCCCATTGCTTTAATCGGAGGCGGTACAGGACATATCGGAGACCCTTCCGGAAAGAGCGATATGAGAAAGATGCTCACCAAGGAAGACATCGATCATAACTGCGAATGCTTTAAGAAGCAGATGAGCAAATTCATCGATTTTTCCGAAGGAAAAGCTTTGATGGTCAACAATGCGGACTGGCTTTTAAATCTTAATTATATTGAACTTTTAAGAGAAGTAGGTGCATGTTTCTCGGTTAACAACATGCTTCGTGCAGAGTGCTACAAGCAGAGAATGGAAAAAGGACTTACTTTCCTTGAGTTTAACTACATGATCATGCA
>DFEM01000138.1 GCA_002369155.1 Lachnospiraceae bacterium UBA3802
GATTTGTTCTTAGGACAAATAGACATATCTTTACACCTCCAATTCCCTGTATCTTTTTTATTCGTACGTTAAAGAGTATACAGTTTGAAAATAACTTTGTCAACAAAAAAGTTAATAATAAACTATTTCTTGATTTTTCGGTCTGTTTTTAGTATATTTAAAGATGAATTTTTATGGACATATGTACTGCATATGAGGTCGAAAAATGAGTGATTTTGTAAAGGTTGCACTTGATGCGCACGGCGGGGACAACGCTCCCAAAGAAGTCGTTAAAGGTGCGCTTGCCGCAGTTAAAGAATTTCCTCAAATCCGGATTTTCCTGGTCGGAGTTGAGGAACTTATAAATAAGGAACTCGAGGGCGTGGAATATGATAAGGAAAGAATCATTATTGTTAATGCTTCCGAAATAATTTCCATGTCCGAACCTCCCGTTGCCGCAATCAGAAAGAAAAAGAATTCTTCCATAGTAATTGGAATGAATATGGTTAAAAATAAAGAAGCTGATGCTTTTGTTTCGTGCGGCAGCACAGGTGCTGTTTTGGTCGGAGGACAGGTTATTGTCGGAAGGATCAAGGGTGTCGAAAGACCGCCTCTTGCTCCGCTTATACCCACGGCCAAAGGTTTTTCTCTTTTAATTGACTGCGGTGCGAATGTCGATTCGAAACCGTCGAACCTCGTTCAGTTTGCAATTATGGGCTCCATTTACATGAATAAGATGATGGGTGTTGACAATCCCAAGGTCGGAATTGTAAATATCGGTTCCGAAGAAGAAAAAGGAAATGCTCTTGTTAAAGACACATATCCTTTACTTAAAGGATGCCCGGATATTAATTTCATAGGTAGTGTTGAAGCCAGAGACATTCCTTCCGGGGACTGCGATGTAATTGTATGCGATGCATTTGTCGGAAATGTAATTTTAAAGCTTTATGAAGGGCTCGGAAATACGCTTATTTCCAAAATCAAAGAATCCATGCTTGCAGATGCAAGAAGCAAAGTCGGTGCGGCTCTGGTAAAACCTTCATTAAAAAAGACACTTAAGTCATTTTCCGCATCGGAATACGGCGGAGCACCTCTTTTGGGTCTTAAAGGTCTTGTGCTCAAGGGCCACGGCAATTCTACGGCAAAAGAGATTAAGAATGCATTGGGACAGTGCATTAAATATAAAGACAGCGGAATGCTGGAAATATTAAGTGACAGCTTTGCTATTACCCAAGTTCAGGAGGATTAGAAGAACGATATGGACAATGATAAAGATATACTGGATGTATTGAAAGAAAAGATTGTTGAGATATTAAATGTCGATCCTAACGAGATTACCGAAAAAACGACTTTTATAGGCGATCTTTGCGCAGATTCCCTTGACGTATATCAGATTATCCTCGGAGTTGAAGACGCTTTGGATATTTCTCTTGAAGGAGAAGACGTAGAGACTATCGAGAATGTCGGAGAAGCTGTTTTATTACTCGAAAAGGTTATGGAAAAAAAATAATGAATATAGACGAAAAATTGGAAGATTTACAAAATCTTATCGGTTTGAAGTTTGCCGATACGGCCAATTTAAGAAGTGCCATATCGCATTCTTCTTTCGTTAATGAATTAAAAGTGAATAAATGGGAAGATTATGAGAGACTTGAATTCCTCGGCGATGCTGTGCTTGAGATTGTTTCAAGTGATTTCCTTTACAGACGTCATCCCGATATGCCCGAAGGCGATTTATCCAAACTTCGTGCATCTTTGGTATGCGAACCTTCTTTGGCTTTTACGGCCAAAAGAATGAATCTTTCCGATTACATACTTCTCGGAAAAGGTGAGGATGCGAGCGGCGGAAGAAACCGTAATTCCATCCTTTCGGATGTTTTTGAAGCAATTATAGGTGCGGTATATCTTGAATTCGGATATATGGAAGCCAAGAATTATATTGAGAAGTTTTTGCTCAATGATATTTCTGAGAATCAGCTCTTCGTTGATTCCAAAAGCCGCATGCAGATATATGTTCAGTCCAAAGACAATATGTCTCTTGAATACAAAGTAATCGAAGAGACGGGTCCGGATCATGACAAGCATTTTGTTGTAGGTCTTTTTATAAATGACGAACTTATATGTTCCGGAGAAGGACATAATAAAAAAGAAGCGGAACAGCTTGCTGCATACAACGGCATTAAGATTTTGACAAAGGAAGAATAAAATGTATTTAAAAAGCATTGAAGTTCAGGGCTTCAAGTCTTTTGCAAATAAAATTTCATTTGAGTTTAATAACGGTATTACCGGCATTGTCGGACCCAACGGATCGGGTAAAAGTAATGTTGCGGATGCCGTAAGATGGGTTCTCGGAGAACAGCGTATCAAACAGTTAAGAGGTGCATCCATGCAGGATGTTATCTTTTCGGGTACACAGCTTAGAAAACCTGTCGGAAGCGCTTATGTTGCAATCACACTCGACAATTCCGATCATGCTCTTGCAATTGATTTTGATGAAGTAACAGTCGCAAGAAGAATTTATCGTTCCGGAGAGTCGGAATACCTTATTAATGATACCGTTTGCCGTCTTAAAGACGTAAACGAGCTTTTTTATGATACGGGTATCGGTAAGGAAGGCTATTCCATAATCGGTCAGGGACAGATTGACAAGATTTTAAGTTCCAAGCCCGAAGACAGAAGAGAGCTTTTCGACGAAGCAGCCGGAATCGTTAAATTCAAAAGAAGAAAAGTTGAAGCTTTAAAGAAACTCGAAAACGAAAGAGCCAATCTTTTACGTGTTACGGATATTTTATCCGAACTTGACAGACAGATAGGTCCTCTTGAGAAACAGTCCGAAAAAGCTAAAATCTATTTATCAAAAAAAGAAGAATTAAAAAAATTCGATATAAATGTATTCCTGCTTGATTCAGCTGAAATCGACAAAAAGATTACCGATTTAATCGAAAAAGAAGGAATCGCACAATCCGATTACGAAGAAGCCGTTCTCCTTGGCGAAAAGCTCAAGAGAGATTACGAAGAAGTAGAGAATATTCTTTCTCATCTCGAAGAAGAGATTGAGTCCAACAGATCCAAGCTTGCAGATACAGATGTAATGCGTGAAAAGCTTGAAGGCGAAATCAAATTAATCAATGAACAGATTTCCTCTGCTACGGATAATATGGAACATTATGAGACCAGATTGAAAAACCTGGATGAATCCATTGCGTCCAAAAATGCCGAAATAGAAAAGGTTGAAGAACTCAAAAAAGAGATCGACACAGAGATTTCGGACAAGAAAGTTTCAAACGATGCGGCTGTAGGCGAATTAAATGAAGTTGAAACTTTAATCGAAACCGTATCTGCTTATATTGACAAGGGAAATTCCTACATTATTGAACTTCTTAACGAAAGAGCAACGGTCAAGGCCGATATTTCCGGAATAGATACAAGTATTTCGCAGAAAAATATCCGTTTATCCGAAGTTAATGCCAAGCTTCTTGCCGCAAAATCGGTAGAAGCCAAGCATAATCAGGAAGTAAAGCAATTTGAGGATGAATTCCAAAAGATTACGGATGAAATAACCGCAATCAATCAAAAAAGCAAGGATCTCGACAATCAGGTAGCTTCATTCCATGATAAACTTGCCGAGAGCGATGATAAATTAAAAGAAATTCAGGTTAAATATCATCAGGAAAAGTCCAGACTCGAAGCCGTATCCAATATCTGCGAAAGATATGACGGTTTCAATTCATCAATCAAAAGAGTAATGGACGAAAAGAAATCCGACAAGAGAATCATCGGTGTTGTTGCCGATATTATCAAAGTCGAAGAAAAATACGAGACTGCAATTGAAATCGCGCTTGGCGGTAATATTCAGAATATTGTTACAAAAGATGAAGACTGCGCCAAGAAGCTTATCGAAATTCTTAAAAAGGAAAGAGCCGGAAGAGCGACATTCCTTCCGCTTACTTCCATTACGAATCCTCAGGAATTCAAACAGCCCGAGTCTTTAAACGAAAAAGGTGTTATCGGCAAAGCTGATGAAATTGTTCAGATTGATGAAGAATACAAGGATGTTGCAAGAACGCTTCTTGGCCGAATCCTTGTTGTTGACAATGTCGACAATGCTTTAAAGATTGCAAGAAAATATGATTACGGCATCAGAATGGTAACGCTTGAAGGAGAAATGATTATCCCCGGAGGCGGTATCAGTGGCGGTAATTTCAAGAATAATTCCAATCTTCTCGGAAGAAGAAGAGAAATCGAGGATCTAGAAAAGAAGGCTAAGGATCTTGCCGCAAAACAGCAGGAAATTCTTGATGAAATCGAAGAAATCAAAAAGCAGAGAAATGAAGTAAGACTCGCAATAGTTAAAAACAAAGACGATTTGCAGGCTGCTTTTATAAGACAGAATACCGCAAGAATCAATTGTGAAAATGCAAAAGAAAAGATGGGATCGACCATGTCGGATTTTGAGTCTCTGAAAGAAGAGGCAGCAATGATCGGACTTGATCTTGATTCTTTGTCAAAGCAAAAAGAAGAAAAAGAAAAGCTCCTTGAAGAATCCGTTCAAAAAGAAGAAAACGAGAAGAAAACCGTAGCCGAAAAGCAGGAAGAACTTGTTTCCTTAAAGAGCAGGGAGACCGAAAAGATAAAAATCGTTAACGATTCCAAGCTTGTAATGGAAAAACTTTACCAGAAGCAGGAATTCGAACAGGCCAATCTTAACAGACTGCATTCCGAAGCACAGAGATTCGTCAATGAAAAAGAAGAAGTATTAAATTCGAGAAACTTAACCGACAAGGAAATTGAAGTTAAGAAAGAAAACCTTGAACAAATCAAGGAAACAATCAAAGCAAGCTTTACTTCGCAATCGGAATCCGAGAAGAAGTTAAATGAAGACATAGCCAGAAAAGAAGAACTTTTATCCAAACGTAAGTCTTACTTTGACGAAAGAGATTCCATTACGGAAAAGATTACGAAGTTAGACAAGGAACTCTTCAGATTAAAATCCGCAAGAGAAAAACAGCAGGAAAATCTTGCTTCGTTCTCTTCTTATATCTGGCAGGAATACGATATTACTCTTCAGGATGCGAAAGCTTTAAGAGATGAGAGTTTAAACAATCTTTCCGAAATGAAAAAGAATGTTCATACTTTAAAGGATGAGATTAAAAAACTCGGCGATGTTAATGTAAATGCAATTGAAGAATATAAAGAAGTATTTGAAAGACATTCGTTTTTGTCCGCTCAGCACAAAGATTTGCAGGATGCAGAAAAAGAACTCGTTAAAATCATCGAAGAACTTGATGTTGCAATGAGAAATCAGTTCAAAGAGCAGTTTGGGCTTATTTCCACGGAATTCGATAAAGTGTTCAGGGAGCTTTTCGGAGGCGGAAAAGCAGAACTTGAACTTCTCGATGAAGAAGATATTCTCGAAGCGGGCATTAAAATCATAGCTCAGCCGCCCGGAAAGAAGCTCCAGAACATGATGCAGCTCTCCGGCGGTGAAAAGGCTTTAACGGCAATTTCTTTATTGTTTGCCATCCAAAACCTTAAGCCTTCGCCTTTCTGTCTTCTTGATGAAATCGAAGCTGCACTTGATGAAAGCAATGTAGACAGATTTGCAAAATATCTTCTCAAGATGACAAAGAACACACAGTTCATTGTTATTACGCACAGAAGAGGTACAATGAAACAGGCTGACAGACTTTACGGTATTACAATGCAGGAAAAAGGTGTATCTGCTTTGGTATCCGTAGACCTTGTAGACAAATTACTTGAAAACGAAGATAAGAAAAAAGATAAAGAATAATGGAAAAAGAGAAAAAAGGTTTTTTTGCTAAATTAAAGAACGGACTTAATAAAACCAGAATCAATCTTTTGGACGGATTAGACAGTGTTTTTCACGGTTTTTCCGAAATAGATGATGATTTTTACGAGGAACTTGAAGAAGTTCTCGTTATGGCGGACATCGGTGTTACAACCACAGGAGAAATTATCGAAGAAATCAAAACACTTGTCAAAGTTGAGCATATCAAAAGACCCGAAGACTGCAGGGAATATTTAATTAATCTGCTTTCGGATAGACTTAATATCGAAGGCGACCGTTACGTATTCGAACATGAAAAATCGATTATTTTTGTTATCGGTGTAAACGGGGTAGGAAAGACTACATCAATAGGCAAACTTGCTTACAATTTTAAGGATGACGGCAAAAAAGTATTGATTGCAGCTGCCGATACTTTCAGAGCCGCGGCAACCGAACAGCTTGAAACCTGGGCTCAAAGAGTAGGTGTTCCCATGGTTGGAGCAAAAGAAGGAACGGATCCTGCAAGTGTAATTTACGATGCGCTTCAATCCGCAAAGGCAAAAGATGTTGATATTCTTTTATGCGATACAGCGGGAAGACTGCATAACAAAAAGAATCTCATGGAAGAATTAAAGAAGATGAACAGGATTATCGACAGAGAATTTCCCGGAATTCATCGTGAAAACTTCCTGGTTCTGGATGCATCCACAGGTCAGAATGCTCTTAATCAGGCTAAAGAATTTAAAGAGGCCTGTGATATTACCGGAATCATCCTGACAAAGATGGACGGTACGGCCAAGGGAGGAATCGCTATTGCCATCTGGCAGGAACTCGGAATCCCCGTAAAATACATCGGTGTCGGCGAGGGAATAGAAGATTTGCAAAAGTTTGATTCCAAATCATTTGTAAAAGCAATTTTCGATACGGAATAAATTTTGGGTGTCAAGTAAAAAGTCTTGACACCTCTTTTTTGTTTTGGTATATTAAATAGGCTGACTTAAAGTGCGATTTGTGAAATTTTGGTTTTTGTCGGAGTCATAAATGGAAAAAATAGTCGAAAGATCGCTTCTTTTTGATATATACGGCCCACTTTTGACAGATCATCAAAAGAGTATTTATTCGGATGTTGTGGATAACGATTACTCACTGTCCGAAATAGGAGAAGAACTGGGTATCTCCAGACAGGGCGTTCATGATGCGGTCAAAAGAATTGATAAAATTCTTACCGACTATGAAGACAAGCTTCATTTTGCCGATTCGTATGAAAAAAATCAAAAGATTATTGATGATATAAAAGCAGAACTGAAGAGATTATCGGCAGACGGTGTTGATTGCAGTAAAATCTCTTCTCTTGTGGATAAACTTTCTGAGGATTTGTAATGGCTTTTGAAAATCTTACGGACAAATTAACAAAAGTATTTAAAAATCTTCGTTCCAAAGGCAGATTAACCGAAGAAGACGTTAAGGTTGCCTTAAAAGAAGTCAAACTTGCTTTGCTTGAAGCGGATGTCAATTACAAGGTTGTAAAGAACTTTATTAAATCCGTTGAAGAAAGAGCAATCGGTTCTGAAGTTTTGGAAGGTCTTAATCCGGGTCAGGCAGTAGTTAAGATTGTTAACGAGGAACTGACTGAGGTTCTAGGATCCGAGACTGTTGAACTTAAATTCGAACCGGGACAGGCCACAACCGTAATTATGCTTTGCGGTCTTCAGGGTGCAGGTAAAACTACAACTGCAGCAAAGCTTGCAGGAAAGTTTATACAAAAAGGCAAAAAGCCTCTTTTGGTAGCTCTTGACGTATATCGTCCCGCAGCCATCAAACAGTTGCAGGTTAACGGTGAAAAACAGGGCGTGGATGTTTTCTCGATGGGAGATAACATAAAGCCCGTTGAAATTGCCAAGGCCTCAATCGAATATGCAAAAGAAAACAAACACAATGTGGTTATTTTCGATACCGCAGGACGTTTGCAGATAGATGATGCTTTGATGAACGAGCTCGTTGAGATAAAAGAAAACGTTACGGTTCATCAGACAATCCTCGTAGTCGATGCCATGATCGGACAGGATTCCGTAAATGTAGCCAAAGACTTTAACGAGAAAATTGGTATCAACGGTCTTATATTAAGCAAGATGGACGGCGATACCAGAGGCGGTGCGGCTCTTTCCATAAAAGCTGTTACCGGTGTTCCCATTCTTTATGTCGGCATGGGAGAGAAACTTTCGGATCTCGAACAGTTCTATCCTGACAGAATGGCCAACAGAATACTCGGAATGGGCGATGTTCTTACTCTTATCGACAAAGTAATGTCTGAAAAAGAAGATGTCGATATTGAGAAAGAAAAAGACATGATGGGTCGTATCAAGAAAGGTAAATTCGATTTTAACGATTACCTTGAAAGTATGAACCAGATGAAAAAAATGGGCGGTCTTTCGTCAATGCTCGGATTAATGCCAAACCTCGGAGTGTCCAAAGAGGACCTTGAAGGTGCGATTGACGAGAAGCAGATGAAGCAGATGGAAGCCATCGTTCTTTCAATGACAAAGAAAGAAAGAGCAAATCCCAAGCTATTGAATCCTCAGAGAAAACACAGAATCGCAAAAGGCGCCGGTGTGGATATCGCTGTTGTAAACCGTTTCATCAAACAGTTTGAACAGACACAGAAAATGATGAAACAGATGCCCGGGCTTATGGGTGGCAAGAAACGCGGACCTTTCGGAGGTTTTAGCGGTTTCAAAATGCCGTTTTAATGTCAACAACTTCTTATAGGAGTTTTGAATATAGTTAATTTTAATATATTATTTTTTACGGAGGACTAAAAAATGTCAGTTAAAATCAGATTAAGCAGAATGGGTTATAAAAGAAATCCTATTTACAGAATCGTAGTTTCAGATTCAAGAACCGCAAGAAACGGCGGTTGCATCGAGGAAATCGGAACATATGATCCCAACAAGAATCCTTCTGAATTCAAGGTTAACGAAGAAGCTGCAAAGAAGTGGCTCAACAACGGAGCTCAGCCTACAGAAACAGTTGCTAAAATCTTTAAGATTGCAGGTATCGAGAAATAATAGAATGATTTATTAGGGAGGCTTATTCGTGAAAGAATTGGTAGAAACTATTGCCAAAGCCCTTGTAGATCATCCTGAAGAAGTGACTGTAACTGAAAAAGTAGACGGAAAGAATGTTGAAATTAATCTTCATGTCGCAAACGGCGACATGGGTAAAGTAATCGGTAAACAGGGTCGCATCGCCAAAGCAATAAGAGCGGTTGTAAAAGCGGCATCTGTTAAGGATGATTTACAGGTCGATGTAAATATTGATTAGATTAATCAATCTTCCTCGATTATCGAAATTTCAAGATAGTCAAAGTCGATTGATTCTATGAAAGAATCCTTGGTGAAACGTGTTTTTGACACCGATTTGAATTCGGAAATATTCTTATCGAGCCAGATAGGAATTGAAAGATCGAAATTTTCGCATGCTTTTTCCAGGGACTTAAGAATTTTTTTGGTACGGGTTTCATTGCTGTCATCTTTTATGGTTATATCTTTTACAAGATGATTGTCTTTGATTTCCTTTATCCAAAGTCTGAACATAGATTACCTCTGTTGAGTAGTTTAGTAATAATCGAAAACATTTTAACATATACAATATGATTCTAACAAATCTTTATTTAATTTAAAATGTTTGCATATTTACTTGAATTATTTGAAAAACTATGGTAATTTATTATAGTTGCGTGTAAAGAGATGGTCCGCTGAGCTTTTAAAGTCTTAAGAACATCCGATGAAAACAAAAGGAGATATACAAATGAGCGAAATTATCAAAGAGATTGAAAATGCTCAGTTAAAAGAGAGCGTTCCCGCTTTCGAAGTCGGCGATACCGTTAAGGTTCACAACAGAATTCAGGAAGGTAACAAGTCCAGAATTCAGATTTTCGAAGGTACAGTAATTAAGATTCAGGGCGGTTCAAATCGTCAGACATTCACCGTTAGAAAGATTTCCAACGGTTGCGGTGTTGAAAAGACCTGGCCCATTCATTCCCCTAACGTTGCAGACGTAGAGGTAGTTCGTAAGGGTAAGATCAGAAGAGCTAAACTTTTCTACTTAAGAGACAGAGTCGGAAAGAAAGCAAAAGTAAAAGAAAAAATCTAAATTTTCAGGCAGGATATGAATCCTGCCTTTTTTATTGCCGTATTGTTTGAATAAAGACTTTGTTTATAGTATAATGTATTTCGCTTTTGTTTAAGAAAAATTACTTTGGAAAACTTTATGAGAAAGAAAAAAGGCCTGACATTTGTTAAGAAGGAGAAAAAAGTAAAGCCGCATCATTTTACGGGGTTTTTTATTCTTTTGTTCTGGCTTGCCGCTGTTTCTTTTATTGCATTCGTTCTTGTGCTAGTTTTCGGTACAAAGAGTGCCGTTATCGGCGACGGAATGAACCCGGAACTTGTGAATTCCCAGGAAGTCTTAATTAATAAAAGTTCGTACCTTCTGTTTAAACCTAAAGTCGGGGACATAATCGCCTTTTATCCAAACGGCAACAAAAAATCTTACATGTATATAAAAAGAGTAGTTGCGACAGGCGGAGACACGGTTTTAATTGAAAACGGTCATCTTTATATAAACGGAGAACTTTTCGAAGACGAAGATTTATATGAAATGATGGAATACGCAGGATTGGCTGAAAACCTTATTACGTTAAATAAAGATGAATATTTTGTACTCGGAGACAACAGAAACGACTCGGAAGATTCAAGATACGGAAATATCGGTCCCGTAAAAGGAGAAGATATTGTCGGAAGAGTCTGGTATCATTTCAAAAGCGGCGATAAAAAAGCAGGGTTTAATTAATGAGCGAAAACAACAAGAAAACAAATATAAACTGGTATCCCGGTCACATGACCAAAGCTGTAAGAATGATGGAAGAAAACATCAGACTTGTTGACATGGTTATAGAAATAATTGATGCCAGGGCGCCTTTATCATCGAGAAATCCGGATATTGACAAGCTTGCAGTCAATAAATTCAGGCTTGTATTGATGAATAAATCCGACATGGCTGATAAAGCGGACAATGAAAAATGGAATAAGTATTTCGAAGAAAAGAACATTAAATGCGTTCAGACTAATTCAAGATCCTCTCAGGGTATTAAAAACCTTGATAAAATCATAAAAGAAGTCTGCAAAGAAAAGATTGAGAGAGATAAAAAAAGAGGAATTATTAAAAGAACGATAAAATGCATGATAGTCGGAATTCCCAATGTCGGAAAATCAACTTTTATCAATTCTCTTTCAGGAAAAGCTAAAGCTGCAACCGGCAATAAACCCGGTGTTACAAAAGGAAAGCAATGGATTAATGTCAAAAACGAATTTGAACTCTTGGATACTCCCGGAATATTGTGGCCCAAGATTGATGACGAAAAAACAGGCGTCATTCTTGCACTTATCGGTTCTGTAAGAGATGACATTCTTCCTTTCGAGGAACTTTCATGCCATCTTATAAATATTCTTAAAGACAAATATCCGGGACTTCTTAAAGATAAGTTTGATATTGATGAAAGCAAAGAATCTCATCTTATTTTGGAGGATTATGCAAGATTAAGAAATCTTGTGAAAACCGGAAATGAATTGGATATTCCGAGGGCAGCCAAAATGCTTACGGATGATTTCAGAAATAATAAACTCGGGTATCTTACGCTTGATACCATACCCGAATAAACCAGGAGACTGAAATGAATGATACATTAAAGGAAATATTAAAAACCAGCATATATTTTCTTGTACTTTTATTGATTGCCCTTTTTATAGTAACTTTTATAGGGCAAAGAACCATTGTTGACGGAGACAGCATGCAAAATACTTTGTTTGACAAGGATAATCTTATTGTCGACAAAATCTCCTACAGATTCAAAGATCCTCAAAGATTTGATGTAATTGTTTTCCCGTACGATAAGGGTTCAAGAAATTATTTTATTAAAAGAATTATAGGGCTTCCCGGAGAAACTGTTTATATCGATGAAGACGGCGATATTTTTATAAATGATGTTTATTTGAAAGAAAATTACGGCAAGGAAGTCATTAAAGAAGGCGGACTTGCTTCAAAACCCATAGTTCTCGGAGAAGATGAATATTTTGTATTGGGCGACAACAGAAACGATTCGTTCGATTCGAGATTCTATGAAGTTGGAAATATAAAAAGAAAAGAAATTATCGGCAGAGCATGGCTCAGGATATATCCTTTCAAAAGTTTCGGATTCGTAAAACATGGGGATAAAAATTCATGAGAGAATTAAAAGGCGAAAAGCTTGAAGCTGAGATAAAAAGAATAGAAGCTTTAAAACAATATGAAAAAGAATATGAACATTTGGGTTATGTCTGCGGTATAGATGAAGTCGGCAGAGGCCCTTTTGCAGGCCCTGTTGTGGCATGCGCCGTTATCTTACCCAAAGATTGTTCGATCCTTTATATTAATGATTCCAAAAAATTATCCGAAAAAAGAAGAGAAGAACTTTATGAGATAATTACCAAAGAAGCTGTTTCTTTTGGCATTGGCATAAGAGACAACAAAAGAATTGATGAAATCAATATCCTCGAAGCCACTTATGAAGCCATGAGAGATGCGATTTCCTCTCTTAAGGTAAAACCCGATGTTCTTTTAAACGATGCAGTTACGATTCCCGGCGTGGATATAAAACAGGTTCCGATTATTAAAGGAGATGCAAAAAGTATTTCCATCGGTGCAGCTTCAATCGTTGCCAAGGTTACAAGAGACCGAATGATGGTTGAATATGATGAGATTTTTCCGGGATATGATTTTGCCAAGAATAAAGGTTATGGCACCGCAGCTCATATCGAGGGATTGAAAAAACTCGGTCCTTGCGATATTCACAGATTTTCATTTATTCATAACTATATTTAACTAAGAGGTATTTTGTGGACAATATCAATACCGGTTATATGAATATAAATTCCGTTATCAATTCCAGAAGGGTTGATGCGTTAAGAGAAGGCCTGAATCTTGATAAAGCAGGCCTTGAATTGCTTCGTGAAATGTCATCAGGCGATACATTCAGAGGCGAGGTAGTTGATATTGCGGGAAATACAGCCACCATTTCTATCGGAGAAGATGCGAGAATCACAGCAAACATTGATACCAATGTTAATCTTTCCGTCGGACAAAGCGTTCTTTTTGAAGTAAACACGGATTCTGATAATCTTGTTTCGCTTCGTACTTTATTCACCAATATTGCAAATGAAAATATAGCCAACAATGCACTTACACAGGCGAATATCCCGATAAATGCAACTTCGCTTGCCCTTGTTTCCACCCTTATGGAAGAGGGAATGAGCATTGATAAGGATTCTCTGGCTCTTTTATACAGAAACATTGTTTCCAATCCCGAAGTTCAGGCAAATGAAATAATCAGAATGAAACAAATCGGATTGGAGCTTACGTCAGACAATATTGCAAGATTTGATGCGGTAATGAATTTCGAAAGCAAGATTTCGGATTCGATTAATACTGTTATTAATCAGATTCCTCTCGAACTTGCTGCCAAAGCGGATACGGATTTGTCTGCCGCCATTAAAATGGCTTCGGATTTTATCGATGCTTCGACCGAAGGAAAAACGGAGGTCTCCGTTTCCTTAGGAGAACTCGGTCTGTCGAACGAAAATCTTTTATCCGAAGGAAATGAAGAAGGTGTTTTTGCACAGGGCAAAGAAGTGCCCGTTAAAGAAGTAATCGTTGAAAACGAAGAAAATCAGACTGCAAATCACCAGACCGTAAAAAACATTATAAGTGACATAGAAAACGATACGCTTCTTTCGAAAGGCGAGATAGATTCGATAAAAAGCAATCTTTCAAGCGTTGAATTATCCGAACAGATTTCTTTGACAAACAAGGATTTCGATAATTTAAGCAATATGATTTCAAAAGACAATGCTTTCGGCAATGAGATTTTGAACAAACTCTCTAACGGAGAAAAGATTGATTTGGAAGAACTTCTTCGTACTTTCGATTCGATATTAAAAGATGAAAGCGTTCCCGATGAATTAAAAAAGGACTTAATAAAATCCGAATTGTTTAAAGATTCGCTTACCGATAAATTTTCGGAAAAATGGCTTCTTGAACCAAACGAAATAAAGGATTCGGAATCTCTTAACAATCATTACAACAAGGTGCTTGAAAATACCGACAAGATCATTGAATCCATGCAAAACACTTTTAAAGGAAGTGAAGCTTTAACACAAAGCGTAAACGGATTCAGGGAAAATGTTCAGTTTCTTCAGACATTAAACGATCTTACTCCTTATGTTCAGCTTCCTGTTTTGCTAAATAACCGTTCCAATACAGGAGATTTGTATGTTTATGCAAATAAACGAAATCTTCTTGCAAATCAGGACAATATTTCAGCTGCGTTAAGACTTGATATGAAAAATCTCGGCAGGGTGGAAGTATATGTCAAACTTTCTCCGGGAAAGAATCTTTCCACGGATTTTACGCTTCCTGATGAAGATACTCTTAAATTTATTGAGAATCATATCGACATGTTAAATGAAAAACTTGAAGGCCTCGGATTTAAGGTTACATATTCCTTTAATACCAAAAATAACGGAATGCAGGTATTGATGGACGAAGAAAGCGAAGAAAAGAAAGATGCAATCGGTCTTTACAGATTTGATGTGAGGGCATAATAAATGGAAAAAAAGAAAATAAGACAGGCCATCGCCCTCGAATACGATCCGAACGACGATACCGCGCCCAAAGTCATTGCAAGCGGACAGGGTGCTCTGGCAGATAAAATAATCGAAAAAGCAAAAGAAAACAAGGTTCCGGTGCATAAAGATTCCAAACTTGCCGATACATTGTCAAGACTGGAGATAGGTCAGGAAATCCCCCCGGAACTTTATGAAGTTGTGGCTCAGATTCTTGTATTTGTCGATGCCATGGATAAAATCAGAGCGAAGCAAAAATAAAAGGAAGTGTTTTTATAAATAAAAGATTTACCGGAAGCAATAACGAAAAAACAGCTGCAGATTATCTTGAAAGCAGAGGCGTAAAGATTCTTGAAATGAATTTCAGATGCAGAATGGGAGAGATAGACATTGTCTGCAAAGACGGGGATTATCTTGTATTTGCAGAAGTCAAATTCAGAAGTTCTGCGTCTTACGGATACCCTTCGGAGGCTGTTAACTTTGAAAAAATCAAGAAGATCTGCAAAGTATCGGATTATTATCGTCTGATTCATAAGATAGGAGAAGACCGTAAAATAAGATTTGATGTGATATCTATTAAAGGCGAGAATATCGAATGGATTAAGAATGCTTTTGACTATATATAAAAACACCCTTTCGGGTGTTTTATTTATTGTATGAATTTAAATGCTTTTTTTAAGAAATCATCCATTTTTTCATCAGAAATAATTTCTTTGTAATTAGGTTCTTCGGTATTCTTTACTCTTGATACGATTTTGTCTTCCTTTGCGGAAACAAGAGAAAAATCGTCAAGCTTTTGAACGTTTGGATTTAAAACTACCGGAGAGGAAGTGTATTTTGAATATGCCGAACCAATCAAATAATCCTTTCCGTTTAAAGAAAGGGCTACGCTTGCTTCTTCTTTCGAAGGTTTTGCTTCACTCGCCTTTATTTCGGCTGCATCAGCCTGTTTAATGGACGAAGGAGAAAACTTCGAATATATATTCATTTGAGAACTTAATTCATAAGCGCCTATTCTCATTATATTATCCTCTGCTTTATATATCGTAAATTATAACACAATATTTAGCATTTTAAAGTATTTATTGACACAAATTTTTTTAACACTTAAAATATAAGTGAACGGAGGGGAATTCCATGAACGAGAGAAGAAAGTCTAAAAGAATCGAACTTGATGCCAAGCTTTTTGTAAAAAGACTTGACCGTAACGAGGCTTTTGAAATAACCATAGATGTTTTTGATGTTTCAACTTCCGGTATCGGTTTCTACTGTAACGAAGCGCTTACCATCGGTGCCGTTTACGATGCCGATCTTACTCTTTGGAACAAAGATGTCATTCATGCTTTCATCGAAATTGTAAGAATAGCCAAATCCGATTCCTCCTTCCAGTACGGAGGCATCTTTATCGGAATGCCCGAAATGGATATGAAGAGAATCGAGATTTACGATACGGTTGAACAATATTCGAAGAAATAATAGTTCAAATTGTAATATTTAACAATCAGGAAAGAGAATCATCGTCTTTTTTGTACAAAACTTATATTAAAGATTGTATAATCAGCCCTTATTTAGTAAAATATACTAAATGGGGTTGATTTTTTTAATAAAGGGGATTTTTTTATTTAACCCCAAATAAAAACTCGGAGGTTACAACATGAATATTTACACAACTGATAAGATCAGAAACGTCTGTTTGCTCGGACATGGCGGATCGGGAAAGACATCACTTGCAGAAGCCATGGCTTATCTTGGAGGTTTAACTTCAAGAATGGGTAAGATCGCAGACGGAAATACTGTCAGTGACTATGGAAAAGAAGAAATCAAAAGACAGATTTCGATTTCAACTTCTCTTATTCCCGTAGAATGGAACGGAACCAAAATTAATATTTTGGATACACCCGGTTTCTTTGATTTTGTGGGTGAAGCAGAAGAAGCAGCTTCTGCGGCAGATGCGGCAATTATCGTAGTATCAGGTAAAGCCGGTGTTGAAGTCGGAACCGAAAGAGCTTGGGATATTTGCGAGAAGTACAAACTCCCCAGAATGTTCTTTGTAACCGATATGGATATCGACAACGCTTCTTACAGACAGGTTGTTGAAGACCTTACCGCTTTATACGGAAAGAAGATTGCTCCTTTCCATCTTCCCATCAGAGAAAATGAAAAATTCGTAGGCTATGTAAATGTAATTGCAGAGCAGGGATACAGATGGGAAGGCAAGGAAGTTAAAGAATGTGATATTCCCGAAGCAAATAAGGAATATCTTAATCAATACAGAGATACTTTGATGGAAGCCGTAGCTGAAACGAGCGAAGAACTTATGGAAAGATATTTCGGCGGCGAAACATTCTCCGAAAATGAAATCCGTCAGGCTTTGAGAGTATCCGTTAACGATTGCAGCATAGTTCCCATTTCAATGGGTTCAAATATCCTTTGCCAGGGTATTTATACATTGCTTGATGATATTGTAAAATATCTCCCCGGACCCGATACAAGAACCGTTGCGGGTATCGACCTTAAGACCAACGAAGTATTTGAAGCAAACTACGATTTCGCAAAGACAAAATCGGCTTATATCTTCAAAACCATCGTCGATCCTTTCATCGGTAAATATTCACTCATTAAGGTTATGTCAGGCGTTCTTAAGACTGATGACCTTATGTACAATGATGAAAAGCAGGTTGAAGAAAAAATCGGAAAGATTTATCTTCTTCAGGGCAACAAACCCATTGAAGTTCCCGAACTTCATGCAGGCGATATCGGTGCTTTGGCAAAAATTACCGCAGCAAGAACAGGAAATACACTTTCGACTAAATCTCATATTATCAGATTCGGTAAAGCGGAACTTCCGAAACCTTATACATACAAGAGATATCATGCAGTCAATAAAGGCGATGTTGACAAGATTGCACAGTCACTTCAGAAGATTATGCATGAAGACCTTACCGTTAAGGCTGTCAATGATTCCGAAAACAAGCAGATGCTTCTTTACGGAATGGGAGATTTACACCTTGATGTTATTCAGTCCAGACTTGAGAACGAATACAAGGTTAAAATTGATTTGACCAAGCCCAAGGTAGCTTTCAGAGAAACTATTAAGAAGAAATCGGACGTTGAATACAAATATAAGAAACAATCCGGCGGCCACGGACAGTACGGCCACGTTAAGATGCGTTTCGAAAGTTCGGGAGATCTTGAAACACCTTATGTATTCGAAGAAGAAGTTGTCGGCGGCGCAGTTCCCAAGAACTATTTCCCTGCAGTTGAAAAAGGACTTCAGGAATCCGTTCTTCGCGGACCTCTTGCAGCTTATCCCGTTGTAGGTGTTAAGGCAATTCTTTATGATGGATCTTATCATCCCGTAGATTCTTCGGAAATGGCATTCAAGATGGCTACAATCCAGGCATTTAAGAAAGGCTTCATGGAAGCAGGACCCATCCTTCTTGAGCCCATAGCAAATCTTAAAGTTACAGTTCCAGACAAATATACCGGCGATGTAATGGGAGATTTGAACAAGAAGAGAGGAAGAGTTCTCGGAATGAATCCTGCAGGCGGAGGAAAGACAGTTGTTGAAGCTGACATTCCGATGATGAGTCTTTTCGGATATTGTACAGACCTTCGTTCCATGACAGGC
>DFEM01000160.1 GCA_002369155.1 Lachnospiraceae bacterium UBA3802
TGATGTGGCTTACTTAGGCGAAGAAAAGTTGATTGTATTTGATACAGATAAATTCTCGACATATTCAATCGTCTATACACCGCTTGTGATACTTGAAGGAGACGATCAGGTAATTGACGGATCAAAGGATATAACAATCAGATCCAATGGTGATTTTAAAGAATTTGTCGGATTATTAATGGATAGAAACACCCCGGTTCCTGAGGATTGCTATGAGAAGAAAGAAGGTAGTACCATAGTTACTCTCAAACATGATTATCTTGCAACTCTTTCTGACGGACCTCACAGACTTACATTTGTCTATACAGACGGTGAAGTAAGTGCAGACTTTACATTAAAGAAGACAAGCAATACATCGGGCTCTTCAGGTTCTTCGGGCTCTTCGGGTTCAGGCTCGGGAGCCACGGCGGTTCCGGTTAAGGACAGCGTTCCTAAAACAGGCGAGAGCAATCCTTGGATGTTCATATTCGGACTCATGGGAGTTATGTCCTTGTTAGGGTTAAGTATTTCTTTAATGAAAATAAAGAACGGGAAATAAAAGCAAAAAAGGGGAATAAAAAGAATATCGCTCAAAGTAAGGACTTAGATTCATATCTAGGTCCTTTTAATTATGGCATGCATCCAATGAGTATTTCAAAAAATATAATTGACTATGAATCGAATTGCTGATAATATGTCCAAAAATGATTTGGTTTGGTATGACGAAAACCTTATAGATAATGCGCTTGATTTTATATATAACTAAAAGGATATACTATGAAAATTTATACCGCATCTTTAATATTTAATTGGAGTTATATTATTTTCTTGATTCCCGCATTGCTCGTTTGGAGCTTTTTTATTTGGTATATAACTAAAGTTATTAATGTCCCGGGGAAATTTACTATTGGTCAAAAGATATTTGGAATAACATTTGTAGGTCTATTTTGTCTTATTTTTTCTTTATGTTGGCTAATTGGAGATTTCATTTACGCAAGAAAAGAATATTCGATTTACTCTGACACATTAAAAAAATTTAAAAATGGTGATTATATAGAAGTCGAAGGATATGTTGAAAATTATGCTGTCCATCAGGATGGCGATGCAAAAACGGACGATATTCGCTTTGAAGTAAATGGTACTGTTTTTGAAGTTCACAGGGACGATACAGGGGTATTTTGGTATAGCGGTGATGAAATCAACAAGGATGGGCAATATGTTAGAATAAAATATAACCCGCATACGCAATTTGGTAAAAAAAGAAACTACATTATGGAATTAGAATTCCTTGATACAAATAATTAAATAATCAGCACTCCATAGTCTAAAGTTTCCTTGTAAGTAACGATTTTATGCACCCCTTTTGCCGGATGATTGACGAAAGGGGTGTTTTTATATATTTTAACTGTGATTTTCAAACTTAATAAATCCTACTATTTTACTATGTTTATGTTACAAAAACTGAATATTATGTTATAATTTCAAGGATTGTATTTAATCATAAGAAGTATTTTTTACATAGAAAGACAAAAAAAGAGGAAGATTATGAAAATTACTGATATCTACAAAAGCAAAAAAACGGTATTGTCATTTGAAATATTCCCTCCCAAAAAAGATGAGGAATTACAGAACATAGACCCGACACTTGAAATTTTATCCGACCTTAAACCGGATTATATTTCCGTAACTTTCGGTGCCGGCGGAAATGCCAATAACAGTAAGACAATCTCCCTTGCAAAAAGAATAAAAGAAGTTTATCATACCGAGCCCGTGGTTCATCTTACGGGTCTTTGCTATGACAAGGCGGAGATAGACGCTTTTGCAAAAGAAATAAAAGATGCCGGAGTTGAAAACATACTTGCTCTTCGTGGTGATATCAATCCTAATATCCCTGCAAAAAATGATTTTCCTCATGCATCGGATTTGATTGCCTATCTTAAGGATTCTTATGATTTTTGTATTGCAGGCGCATGCTATCCCGAGATTCATCCCGAGTCTAAGGACAGAGTAGATGAGATGAAAAATCTCAAGAAAAAAGTGGATGCCGGCGCGGAACTTCTTTTATCACAATTGTTCTTTAACAATGATACTTTTTACGAATTCACTGAAGTGTGTCGTATTGCGGGAATGGATATTCCCATTACACCCGGTATTATGCCTGCGCTCAATGCCAAGCAGATAGACAGAATGGTTACCTTGTGCGGTGCAACGCTTCCCGAAAGGTTCAAGAGAATAATGGATCGATTCGGCAATGACAAAGATGCAATGTTCGATGCGGGTATGTCTTATGCGCTTAGTCAGATTATCGATCTTTTGGCACATGATGTTGACGGCATTCATCTTTACACCATGAACAATCCCGTGGTGGCAAAGAGAATATGTGAAGGCGTAAAGAACATAGTGAATGCATAAGCGGGAAGAGATGAACGATAAAGAAATTTTCAACAGAATATTTCCGACAGCATGCAGATATATGAGAGTCGATCCCATAAAGGTCGATGTGGAATTTAATGACAAGGCATTTGAAGCTTTCGGGATGCTTATGGATAATGTCCGATTTAAGGGACAGCATGAATTCATGTCTGTGAAAAATCTTATGGGCATTGATACTGAACTTACTTCGCAGTCTTCGGATTTAAGCTTTTATCTTGAGGGCTGTAAAGATGTCGTTATATTTGCCACGACACTTGGCGTTAACGTGGATGCCTTTTCGAAGAAACTTCAGGCGAATGATATGAGCCGTGCGGTCATCTATGATTCCCTTGCTTCGGCATTGCTTGAATTCATGACTGACGAATACGAAGAGAGCCTTAATCTCGGTGCGCATACTTTCAGATTTGCTCCGGGCTACGGAGATATTCCGATTCAGCTTAATTATATAATCATAGATGCACTTTCAATCTCCAAAAAAATAGGAATATACAAAGCATCAAACAATATGATGCTGCCGCAAAAATCCATGATTACATTTTGCGGAATGGGCAAGGAAGTCGCTCCGACCTGTGCTCATTGCATCAGACTTAAAAACTGTTCTTTGAGAAAAGATAATTTACGATGCTACAATTCATAAACAAAATCCCTTTTTTACGAGGATAAAAAATGATTAAAGATTTGCTTGGCAAAAAAACATTATTCTTTGACGGCGGCATGGGCACTCAGCTCCAGGCTAACGGCCTTTCTGTCGGTGCGATTCCGGAAGAATTGAATATAGACAGACCGGAACTCATAGTCATGATTCATGAGAATTATTTAAAGGCCGGCGCTGATTTTATCACTACCAATACATTCGGTGCCAATGCACACAAGATGAGTCGTGCAAAATATCCCAATACCGATATGATTAAGGCTGCCGTTAAGAACGCAGATGAAGCAAGAAAAAATCTCGGCAGGGAAAACGATTCGTTTATAGCGCTTGATATCGGACCCATCGGTGAATTGCTTGCCCCCATAGGAACACTTTCTTTTGATGATGCATATGAACTTTTCAAGGAACAAATCGTATGTGTCAAAGATGATATAGACTGTGTTATTTTCGAGACATTCGGAGATCTTTACGAATTAAAAGCAGGTGTGCTTGCAGCCAAGGAAAACTGTGACAAACCGATTTTTGTTTCGATGTCGTTTGACAAGAGCGCACGTACTTTAACGGGTACCAATCCCGAAACATACATAAATGTTATGGAAGGCTTGAAGGTCAGCGCAATAGGTGTTAACTGTTCGCTCGGACCCAAGGAACTCGAACCTGTTATCAAGACGCTCCTTGAAAAATCACACCTTCCCGTCCTTATTCAGCCCAATGCAGGTCTTCCCACACTTCGTGACGGAAAAACGGTATTTGAACTGACACCAGAATCCTTTATTGATGCACTTAAGAATGTCATGAATGAAGGTATCGCAATGATCGGGGGATGCTGCGGTACAACACCTGATTTTATAAAGATTGAAAAAGAGAATTTCCCCGTTGATGTTAAGGAGAGAAATGTTCCCTACAGAACGGCGGTATCCAGTTCGACCACCACTGTTTATCTTGACGAAAGTGTCAGAGTCTGCGGTGAGAGACTTAACCCCACGGGCAAGAAAAAACTTCAGGCAGCTCTTCGTGAAGAGAATTACGAGATGCTTATTTCCGAAGCAATTGCCCAGGAAGATGCAGGCGCCAGAGTCCTTGATGTCAATGTCGGACTTCCCGGCATTGATGAAGCTGCAGTTATGAGAAAAATAATTCCCATGCTTCAGGAAGTTGTTTCCATACCTCTTCAAATTGATTCATCGAATGCGGATGCCATTGAGGCAGCATGCAGGGTATATAACGGTAAACCGCTTATTAACTCCGTAAACGGAAAAGATGCCGTTATGGAGGCGGTTTTCCCCGTGGCCGTAAAATACGGCGGTGTCGTAATAGGACTTGCTCTTTCCGAAGAAGTACCGAAGCTTTGCGAAGAAAGAGTTGCCATTGCCGAAAAGATTATCAAAAAAGCAGCAGAATACGGTCTTACAAAAAAGGACCTTGTAATAGACTGCCTGACACTTACCGTATCGGCACAGCAGGCTGAAGCGGCAGAGACACTTAAAGCCTTAAAGGTTGTAACCGATATGGGACTTTCGTCGACACTTGGCGTATCCAATATTTCATTCGGACTTCCGAACAGACCTCTTATCAACAGAACGTTTCTGACCCTTGCGATGCACAGCGGTCTTAAGATGCCGATTATCAATCCGCTTGACCGATCGCTCATGGATTGCATTGATGCATTTAATGTAATAAGCAATGTGGATGTCGGATGCGAGCAGTATATAAAGAATCAGGAAAATGTGGTTGTCCAGACAGTTACCGTTACAAAGAGTGCTTCGGGAGAAGGAGCGACAAATGCGGCTTCGGGCGCAGCGGGAACAAAAGATGTGGGCTTTTGCATTGCCAAAGGCTTAAAAGATGAGATAACCGAAATAACCGTTGCGGAACTTGAAAAGACCGATGCGATGGTATTAATCAATGAAACGATTATTCCCGCACTTAACAAAGTAGGACGTGATTACGATTCCGGAAAAATTTTCCTTCCCCAGCTTATTCAGGCAGCGGAAACAGCCAAGGTTGCGTTCGCCGAAGTGCAAAAGCATTTTACCGTAAGCAGCGAGAAAAAAGGTCCCGTGATCTTATGTACGGTTGAAGGCGATATTCACGATATCGGAAAGAATATCGTAAAGGTTGTATGCGAAAGCTATGGATATGAAATCATAGATCTCGGAAAAGATGTTCCGGTTGACAGTGTGGTGGATGCATATAAAGAATATCATCCGAAGGCAATCGGCTTAAGCGCTTTGATGACTACCACGGTTGAGAATATGAAGAGAACGATTGCAGCCCTTCGAGCCAATAACTGTGATGTTCCGATTCTTGTCGGCGGTGCCGTGCTTACCGATGAAATAGCCAAAGAAATAAATGCGGATTATTTTACCGAAGATGCCATGTCTTTGGTCAATCTGCTTAAAGAATTAAAGATTTAGGAGACCAAGATGAAATTAAAAAGATTTGTTCTTCCCGCAGGTTTGTTTTTGATGTTTATCATTTATACGATATGTATAAAATTCGTTGATGTAAAACCCATCGGGCCAAACGGATCCGAAGTGGGATTTGCTGCAATAAACGGACTGGTTGCCGGAATTTTTACATATAACAAACTGTTTTACACACTGACCAAATTAATAGCGGCCGTATCATTCCTTTATATAGCGGCTTTTGCATTATTGGGACTCATTTCGCTTATTAAAAACAAGAGCTTTGCCAAAGTTGATTTTGCCATCTACGGCATGGGATTCATATATGTAATTACAGCTCTTTTTTATCTTCTCTTTGAGATACTCATAATCAATTACAGACCCATACTCGAAGACGGAGAACTCGAAGCGTCGTACCCTTCATCACATACAATGCTTGCCGTATCTGTATTCGGATGTGCGGCAGTTTATGCAATATACAGAATCAAGGATGATTTGATTAAAAAAATAATCGTTATTGTAAGTGCGGTATTGGCAGCGGGCATGGCACTCGGAAGGCTTGTAAGCGGAGTGCACTGGTTCACTGACATCCTCGGAGGCGTTCTTCTTGGATGCGCAATCATATCGCTTTATCTGGCATTTATACAAATCATAAAAGAACCAAAATAAAAAGATCCCTTCTTACCGATGAGTAAGAAGGGATTTTTAAACTTAAGATTATTTATTTTCTTTATCCTGCATTTCTGATGTTACTCTGAAAAGGTCCATCTCGAAATCCTGACGGTTTTTCTGATAAATTGTTTTTAGAATCTGCCCCGAGAAGAATGACTGTATCGCCGCTATTACGGCAAATCCGCATACAATCAAAGTAGGGAATCTCGGTACCTGCCCTGTCTGAACAAATTCGATTATTACAGGTACGATAAAGATTGTTGCAAGCAATATAAGTATCAGCGAGATGATACCGAAAAACTGTCCCGGTCTGTATGTTCTGAAAAGTCTGAATATTGTTCTTAATACCTTAAAGCCGTCCGAATAGGTATTGAGCTTTGAACTGCTTCCTTCCGGTCTGTCACGGTAATCAATTACAACATTTTCCACATACATGTTTTTATCCACCGCGTGAATACTCATTTCGGTTTCGATTTCAAAGCCTTTTGACAATACGGGGAAAGTCTTTACAAACCTGTAGCTGAAGGCTCTGTAGCCTGTCATGATGTCCTTTATGTCACTCTTGAAAAGCATGTTGATGCTTGCGCGAACAAGTGAATTTCCGAAGTTGTGAAAAGGTCTTTTATTTTCTTTAAAATATGTGGATGAGAGTCTGTCGCCGACAACCATATCCGCGCGGTCGGTTAAGACTTTATCAGCCATTTCTTTGGCATTTGTTGCAGGATATGTGTCATCGCCGTCTACCATAAGATAGCATTTTGCATCTATCTCTGAGAACATTCTTCGAATGACATTTCCTTTGCCCTGCTGATGTTCATATCTGACAACTGCACCGGCTTTTTTTGCAATCTCATCCGTGCCGTCTGTCGAATTGTTGTCATAAACATATATAACGGCATTGGGAAGTGCAGTTTTAAAATCGGTTACAACTTTTTCGATTGTCTTGCTTTCATTATAGCAGGGTATAAGTACAGCTATTTCGTCCATGTTGAATCCTCCGAACACATTATACATTTCTTATGCTTTTGTGTCCAATTTGGGTGCGGGTTGTTTAAGTTTGTTAAGTTTGTTTACATTGGCGATTACGACTAAGGTCATTGACTTATCAAGGGGAATCGTCGGGTCAATATAGGTATTGATTTTCTTGTTCTGAATAATGGCGACTACGTTTATGGAATACTTAACACGAAGATTAAGTTCCATGAGAGATTTTCCTTCCCATTCGGGACGAACGTCTATTTCAACCATCGAAGCATCTTTTGACAATTCTATGATATCGATAAAACCGGAACTTAAAAGATTCTTTGCAAGTCTTGTACCGGATTCTTTTTCGGGATATACTGTTTTGTCGGCGCCGACTTTTTCAAGAATTTTACAGTTCATTGTACTGCCGCATTTTGCTATTACGGTTTCAACACCGAGTTCCTTGCAAAGCATGGTGGTCATTACGCTTGCTTCGAGGCTTTGTGCCATGGCGATTATTACGACATCGATGCTTTTTACGCCGAGCTGCTTTAAAACTTCCACATCCGTAACATCTGCACATTTGCAAAAAGGAATATCTGCGATTGCAGCATTTACGATTGCTTCGTCTTTGTCTACGGCAAGTACTTCCGCACCGCTTTTAACAAGTTCCGTTGCTACGGATTTGCCATATCTTCCGAGTCCGAATACGGCGTAAGTTTTCTTTTTCTTCATAATAATTCCTTTCATTATCCGACGCTTATCTGTTCGGTCGGATTCTTAATGGCATTGGGAGAGGCCTTTTGTGTGTTGAGTGCTATAAACAACGAAATGGGGCCGACTCTTCCAAGATACATTGTTGCTATAATAACTATTTTTCCAAACAAATTAAGTGTTGATGTAAAATTCCTTGTCAAACCAACCGTTGCCGTAGCGCTGACAGTTTCGTAAAGGATGTCGAGAATATCAGCTTTTGTGGCGGCGCATAAAAGAATGGTTGATACTGCCATAATCGAAAAAGAAACGGCAATCACGGCTACGGATTTATTAACCGCCTGCTTTGGTATTGATCTGTGTAATAAAGATGTCTCCTCTTTATTTTTAATAGTAGCAATTGCGGAAGCAACCAAAACGGCAGCAGTGACTGTTTTGATTCCGCCTGCGGTACCCGTCGGTGAACCTCCGATGAACATAAGGATTAATGATACAAAAGAAGAAGCATTTGTAAGATTCTCCTGAGGTATGCTTGCAAATCCGGCGGTTCTTGTCGTTATTGACTGGAAAAGAGAAGCCATAATCTTTTGAGGAATGCTGTATTCTTTTATGGTAAGAGGATTGTCGAACTCAAATATGAAGAAGAGAATTCCTCCGACAACGATCAGGATTAAAGTCACAAGTATCGCAAGTTTACTGTGAAATGTCAGGCCTTTGAAACATTTGAATTTTTTTGTGGGAAACTCTTTTATTACTCCGAGAAAATCCCACCATACGATATAACCGATACCGCTTAAGATGATAAGCATCGATGAAGTGAAATTAATCATCGGATTTAAAGTGTAATTGCAAAGACTGTTGTCCGAGATGATATCGATTCCGGCATTGCAAAAAGCGGAAATGGAATTGAAAAATGAAATCCAGATTCCTTTCGGACCGAATTCCGGAATGAATACGGTCATATAAAGAAGTGCGCCGACTCCTTCGACTATGAATGTTCCGATTAAAACTTTTTTGGTGAAATCTATTATTCCCGAGAGAGAATTAAGATTGAAAGCATCCTGAATAAGCATCCTGCCGTCAAGACCGATTCTTTTGTGGAAGCCTATCATGATTCCCGACATGACGGTGACAATACCGAGACCTCCGACCTGAATAAGGATAAGAATCACAATCTGCCCGAATATACTCCAGGTAGAATATGTGGGCAGTGTGACAAGACCTGTTACGCACACCGAAGTGGTCGCGGTAAACAATGCATCAATATATGAAACGGAAACTCCTTTCTGATGGCTTATGGGAAGTACAAGAATAAAACTTCCCGCAAGGATAGCAAGCAGAAAGAAAAGCATAATTCTTTGTGTAGAAGATAAATGATGTCGTTTTTTCATTGCGAAAAATTCCTTTATACATAAAGACATCGTCATTTTACCATTATTTTTGAAAAATATCCATAAATAGCACCAAGCGATTCGTATATACTGTGTAAATCAAAAAGAAAAAATGAAATCTTTGAAAATGCATGATTTAAATATTCAAACTGTGTAATAAGGAAAACGGAGGAAAATGAAAATGCTTAATAAAAAATTGGTTAAAATGACATCCCTGCTCGGAGCACTGGTTATGGTCGGATGTACTGTTCCAAACGGAAATGTTGTAAATAACAATACAGGCAGTAATAATACCGAAAAGCCGGAAATCGATGTCACCAATCTGAGTGTTGAAATGCCTGAAAATTATACAGGAGGACAGCTTGCACCAAAGGAAGGAATGATTCCGGGCGATAAAGAAACAAAAGCTTTGTCACAGGCTTCTTTAAATGTGTTTTATCATACATTGAAAGCAGAGGAAGACAATAAAAACGTACTTATTTCGCCTGCATCTCTTTCATTTGCATTCGGTATAGCCGAAAACGGAGCGGGCGGAGAAACACTTGCGCAGATGGAAGATACCGTAAACGGCGGAATAGCCATAGACGATATGAATCCGCTTTTAAATTATTTGTCTTACAATCTTCAAAACGAGGATGAAGTGTCATGGGGAGTGGCCAATTCACTTTGGTTTAACGATGACGGAACATGCGACCTTGAAGATGATTTTTTAAAGAAGGCTGTTTCCTATTATGATGCCGAAATCTATAAGTTGAAGTTTGAACCGGAAACGGCTGATGAGATTAACGCCTGGACAGCAGACAAGACCGACAATATGATAAAGAAAGTTTTGGATAAGGTAAATCCCGGCACAAGACTTTTCATTGTAAATGCAATGTGCTTTGACGGAGAATGGGAAGAGCAGTACAGTGAAGACGATGAGAGGAAAGACCGAATTTTTATCAATGCCGATCAAAGCGAGTCGGAAGTATCTCTTCTTTTCAGTACCGAAGATAAGTACTTTGAACTCGGAGAAGGCATCGGATTTATTAAACCCTACAAGGGCGGAGAGTATGCATTTGTCGGAATTCTTCCTGATGAAGGTGTGACATGCGAAGAATATGTTAAAGGACTTGTGGACCAAAACGCAGACTTTTCCGAAGCCGTAAGAAATGCAAATGAAGGCGATGTAAGAGTATACCTTCCCGAATTTAATTCCGATTACAGCAATGAGATGAGCAATATATATAAGGATATGGGAATGGATATTCCTTTTGAACAAACCGAAGCTGAATTCAAAGGATTCTTTACGAATGACGAATTTTCACAGGTTTGGATTGACGAAGTTATTCATAAGACGCATATTGAGGTGGATAAAAAAGGAACAAAGGCAGCAGCCGTTACGGTTATAGAAGTGAAAGAAGCAGGCGCGATTGCTCCCGAATTCGAGGAGAAGCCCATCGTAATCACACTGGACAGACCTTTTGTATACGGAATCGTGGATGTCGAAACAGGCGTGCCCATTTTCCTCGGATGCCAGAACAGCATGAAATAAATCTCCTTTTCTCATGATTTTCTGTATAAAAGAGCCCGGCGGACCATCCCGGGCTCTTTTATTTTAAAAATTTCTTGACACTAAAGGGCTCTTTTCATATAATATTACGTGCGAGTCTTTCCGTAATTGTTAAAAGACGCTGAAATATCCTTATATAAAGTGTTTTTTCGGAAAGCATATGTAGGAAAAGTTGACCGGCGGCCCGGACATCCGACGGTTTGACAATAAATGCATATACCTTGAATCGGTGGATGGAGACCGTTTCGGGGTCAGACTAATGGAGGAAACAAAAATGAAATCTTATATGGCAAGCCCTGCTACCATTGAAAGAAAATGGTACGTAGTAGATGCTGAAGGTCAGACACTTGGCCGTTTGGCAAGCGAGGTTGCTAAGGTATTAAGAGGAAAGAACAAACCCACCTTTACACCTCATATTGATACAGGTGATTATGTAATCGTAATTAACGCAGAGAAGATTACAGTTACAGGTAAGAAGATGGATCAGAAGACATACTTCAGCCACTCCGATTATGTTGGCGGTGACAAGCAGGTAGTTCTTAAGGAAAAACTTGCAAAGCATCCTGAAGAAGTAATCGAACATGCAGTAATAGGTATGCTTCCCAAAGGACCTTTAGGAAGAGAAATGTACAAGAAGTTATTCGTGTATGCCGGACCTGATCACAAGCATCAGGCTCAGAAGCCCGAAGTTTTAACATTTTAAACCTGAAGTTCAAATAGGAGGATAATGATAATGGCTAAGAAAGCTGCAGAAAAGTTCTACGGAACAGGTAGAAGAAAAAAATCAATTGCCAGAGTATACATCATGCCCGGCAAAGGAAATATAACAATTAACAAAAGAGACATCGATGAATATTTCGGTCTTGAAACATTAAAGGTTGTTGTTCGTCAGCCCCTCGTTGCATTAAACGCAGCAGACAAGTTTGACGTAATCGTTACCGTTAAGGGTGGTGGAACAACAGGCCAGGCAGGTGCAATCAGACACGGTCTTGCAAGAGCACTCGTTAAAGAAGATGCTGACAACAGACAGATCCTTAAGAAAGAGGGTTACTTAACAAGAGATCCTCGTATGA
>DFEM01000087.1 GCA_002369155.1 Lachnospiraceae bacterium UBA3802
AGAAGGCTTTGAATTATTAAAAAATAAGGAAAACTGATGGCGGTTTATCTGATACTCGCGTTCCTTACAATCGCTTTGGGCTTTTTTGTGGACAGCAAAGTCGAGAAGCCCGTAAAATCGTTCTTTGACGATCCCAACCGATCAAGAGGCCGCGTTCAAAACAAAACGATATATATGCTGATTTTCTTCCTGCTTTTTGCGGTATCGGCCACACGTATAGCGGTCGGCGGAGATTATTGGAGCTATACTTCAATCTTTAATCTTCTCGCACAAAACAGGGATAAATCCGTTGCCACGGAGATAGGATTTAATCTTCTCGTTAAGATTATTCAGCATCTCTTCGGGTTTGACGGCAAGCAGTATATCATCATCTTTGCCGTCGTGGCTTTTGCGACCATTTACTTCTTTATGAAGGGAATGGATGAGCTAAGCGATGATTTTGCGATATCCTTTGCAATGTTCATGCTTCTGGGATATTACGCATCAAGCTTTAATTCCATCAGAAGCTACCTTGCATTTTCGGTTGCATTTTATTCGGTTAAATATATTTTCAAAAGAGAATTCTGGAAATTTGCGATACTTGTGCTTTTGGCATCCACATTCCATATTTCGATTTTGATAATACTTGTGGCATATCCCCTCGGCCTCATAAAATGGAAGCCCTGGTCGATAGCCGTTATGTCCGCAATCAGCGCAAGTTTCCTTGCACTTCCGAACGTTTACCGAAGGCTCGTATTCTTGGTTTATCCGCAATACGAGAATACGATTTACGACACGGGTGAGATAAGTTATACAAACATCGCAAGATGTGTTTTGGTGCTGATTTTTGCGATTATTCTTTACAAGAAAGTTATTAAGGACAGCGAAAAAAACAGATTTCTTTTCAACATGAACATTTTCGCGACCATAGTTTACATTTGCTGTTCGTTTTTGCCCGTGGTATCAAGAATCGGATATTATTTCAACATTTTCCAGATTATCCTGATACCGACACTGATAAATGCCATTCCGAAAAAATGGGTTCGTGTTGTTTTAAAGGTTTTGCTTATTGCGGCAGGCTTTGCATATTACATTTATTTCCTTCATTCGAGCAAGACCAACGGAACGAGGCTTTTGCCTTACTTTAACTGGATTATTAACTGAATATGATATTTAGCGTAATTACGGTGTGTTTTAACGCCGGAGAAAAACTTAAAAATACAATAGACAATATCCTCGATCAGACATTCGATGATTACGAGATTATCGTAAAGGACGGTCTTTCTTCGGATGATTCCTTAAGCAGTATTCCGAAGGATGAAAGGATTAAAGTCTTTTCCGAAAAAGATGCGGGCATCTATGATGCAATGAACAAAGCGGTTTCGTATGCATCCGGCGATTATGTCATATTCATGAATTGCGGAGACGCATTTTACGATAATGATGTTTTAAAGAAAACTGCCGAATATATGTCCGATAATCCGGACAAAAAGATTTATTACGGAGATGCTTTCTTTTGCAATGCAAAGCAGATTATAAGCCAGCCCAAAGAAATTACCGAATCAATCTGCTACAGACATATGCCCAATCATCAGTCCTGTTTTTTTGAGAGGAAACTCTGGGACGATGACGGATTTGATATTAAATACAAGATTCGTGCGGATTACGACTTTTTCCTAAGAAGTTATTTTGTAAAAAACATTCGTCCCGCATATCTTGGTATTACGGTTGCTTCCTACGAAGGCGGCGGATTCTCGGAATCCAATCAAAAAAGAGATAAGGAAGAGCATCGCGAAATAGTCGTTAAATACATGGGCGAGAAGAAGGCCAATCATTACAGAAGAATCATGCGCCTTACTTTGCAGCCTTTGAGAACGTGGATAGCTCAAAAGAGTATATTTGCCGGTGCATATAATTCGTTAAAGAAATCAATTTACAGATAAAACAGGCAGCTGTTAGGGATAAAACAAAGAATGAAAGTACTGTGGGTCATTAACCAATGCATTCCTGCGATAGCAAGGGATTTAAATATCGAAGTACCGAATAAAGAAGGTTGGCTTACCGGTTTATCCGAAAGAATCCTTGAGGATAAGGATAACAAAATCGAGCTCAGTGTTTTTTTCAATACGGATTATGCTCATTCCGGTCTTCACGAGGATTCTTCGATAAAATCCTACGGATACTGCGATGATGTCGAAATGGCCTGGGAATATGATTACCATCTCGAAAAAGAGTTTGGCGGAATCCTTGAGATATTCAAGCCCGACATTGTGCATATATTTGGAACAGAATATCCGCATACGCTTGCCGTTTGCAGAGCGTTTAACAATCCAAAGAGAACGCTCATCGGCATTCAGGGCCTTTGCAGCGTATATGCCGATCATTATTTCGATGGTTTGCCGGATGATGTTATTAACGCATCCACGCTTCGTGACAGCTTAAAAAAAGACAATATAAAAGAACAGCAAAAGAAATTTGTCTTACGAGGCCAAAACGAAATCGAAGCAATTAAGCTTGCAGGCAATATTACCGGAAGAACAGACTGGGACAGAAAACACACCGGCGAAATTAATCCCGATGCCGAATATTATTTCATGAATGAAACGCTTCGAAGCGTATTTTATGACGGCAAATGGGATTTTGAAAAATGCGAAAAACATTCCCTTTTTGCAAGTCAGGGAGACTATCCGATAAAAGGTCTTCATGTGCTTTTAAAAGCTTTGCCGAAGATTAAGAAGGAGTATCCCGATGTGAAGCTTTATGTTTCGGGAAACAAGATTACCGGAGAAGATTCTTTTAAGAAAAAAATCCTCATCGGGTCATACGGAAAATATATATTAAAGCTTATTAAAGAAGGCGGCCTTGAAGAAAACGTGGTGTTCCTCGGAAGCCTCGATGCGTCGAAGATGAAGGAGAGATTCCTTAAATCAAATGCGTTTATATCACCTTCGATGATGGAGAATTCGCCCAATTCAGTCGGCGAAGCAATGCTTTTGTCGATGCCCGTCATTACAAGCGATGTCGGCGGAGTCAGAAATCTTTTAAGTGATGAAGAGGGATTTATTTATCCTTCTCTTGATGAAGATTTGCTCGTCAGAGCGGTAAAAAAATGTTTTGAGGCAAACGGAAGCGAAGCGCAAAAAACAATGTGCGAAAAGGCAGGAAAGAAAGCGCGCATCACTCATGATGCCGATACGAATTATAAGAGGCTCCTTGAAATATACGAGAGCATAGCAGGGAAATAAACCCAAAGAACTTTGGAAAGAAAAGGCGAAGAAAACGCCGAAAGAGTGATATGAAATTAACGTTTGTATCCAATTATATAAATCATCATCAAAAGCCTTTAAGCGATGAGCTTTACAAAAAGCTTGGCGATGATTACACATTTATTCAGACCGAACCCATGGAAGAAGAGAGAATCAAAATGGGCTGGGATACTGATTTTGACAATATTCCGTATCTTAAGAAATATTACGAAAACGGATATGACTGCAAAAAAATAATTATTACATCGGATATTGTGGTATTCGGCGGTACGGAAAACGAAGCCATCATCGAAGACAGACTTCATGAAGGAAAGCCCGTTATCAGGTATTCCGAAAGACTTTATAAAGAAGGCCAGTGGAAGTGCGTATCTCCCCGCGGCTTAAGAAAAAAATATCATGACCACACAAGATATTCCGATTCCAATGTTTACCTGCTTTGCGCAGGAGCATATGTGGCAGATGATTTTAACATCATTAGGGCATACCGCGGAAAGAGATTCAAATGGGGATATTTCCCTGAATTTATCGAATATTCCGAGGATGAGAGAAAAGCCAGAAGAGACTTAAGAAGAAGCCACCATGAAATGGAGATTCTCTGGGCCGGAAGACTGATTGACTGGAAACATCCCGAAAGTGTCATTAAACTTGCAAAGATACTTTCCGCAAAAGATATTCCTTTTAAGATTAACGTGGTCGGCGAAGGCAAAATGAAGGAAGAAATCGAGGGAATGATTACAAAGAATTCTCTCGAAGACAAAGTGATTCTTCTCGGCAAAAGAAGCCCCAAGGAAGTAAGGGAGCTTATGGATACATCCGATATTTTCCTTCTTACGAGCGATTACAAAGAAGGCTGGGGAGCTGTTTGCAACGAAGCCATGAACTCAGGATGCGTGGTGGTGGCATCACATGCCGCAGGCGCTGTTCCGACACTTATAAAGCACAGACAAAACGGACTTATTTTTCCGTCGGGTGATTTTAACAAAATGGCATCCCTCGTGGAAGAACTTGTCAAAGATCAAAAGTGGAGACTTTCTCTCGGAGAGAATGCTTACGAAACTCTTGAGAGTGAATGGAATCATATGGTTGCGGCAAGAAGGCTGATTCAATTCTCCGAAGATGTTTTAAGAGGCGAAATCGAGCCTTGGACATCGGGACCTTTAAGCGAAGCCAAGGTCATTCATCAGAGAAACATGTATAAAAAGATTGTCGGAATCGATCAGTAAAAAGGACCTTATATGAATTATCTGGTATCGGTAATAGTTCCGGTATATAATTCAACTTCATATTTGAAAAGATGCGTGGACGCAATTCTTTCGCAGACCTACGAAAATCTGGAAATACTGCTTATCGACGACGGTTCGACGGATGATTCGTTTGAGATTTGCAAAGAATACGAAAAGAAGGATTTAAGAGTCAGGGC
>DFEM01000049.1 GCA_002369155.1 Lachnospiraceae bacterium UBA3802
AAAAAAGCGTGTAAAGAAAAACGTTGAACGGGGACAGGCACATATCCAATCATCATTTAACAATACAATTGTCACAATCACTGATACGGAAGGCAATGCATTGTCATGGGCAAGTGCTGGTGGTCTTGGTTTTAGAGGTTCAAAGAAATCTACTCCGTATGCAGCTCAGATGGCTTCAGAGACAGCTACAAAGGCAGCTCTCGTTCACGGATTAAAGACAGTAGATGTATTTGTAAAAGGACCCGGAACAGGACGTGAAGCAGCTATCAGAGCATTAGCAGCTTGTGGCTTACAGGTTACGACAATCACAGACGTTACACCCGTTCCTCATAACGGATGCCGTCCTCCCAAGCGCAGAAGAGTCTGATTGGTCTTTTGGTTAAGACAGACACTTCGTTTGGATGGATAAAAACGATTCGTTGTGATTATTCGATTGGATTATTTTAGGAGGAAACAAAAAAATGGCAGTAGATAGAACGCCTGTGTTAAAAAGATGCAGACATCTTGGTATCGAGCCCATGGTTTTGGGTTATGACAAGAAGTCTAACAGAAAGTTTTTACATGAAGGAAGAGGTAAAAAATCTGAGTACGCCAACCAGTTAAGAGAAAAGCAGAAAGCTAAATTCATCTACGGTGTACTTGAGAAACCTTTCCGTAACTATTATGAGAAAGCAGACCGTATGAAGGGTATGACAGGTGAAAACCTTATGATCCTTCTTGAGTCAAGACTTGATAATGTTGTATTCCGTGCAGGTATGGCAAGAACACGTCGTGAAGCACGTCAGATGGTAGATCACAAGTTCTTCCTTGTAAACGGCAAGAGTGTAAATATACCTTCTTACCTTATCAAAGCAGGAGACGTAATCGAAGTTAAAGAAAAAGTTCGTTCCACACAGAGAATGAAAGATGTATTCGAAGTAACGGACGGAAGACTTACACCCAACTGGATTGAAGCTGATCATGAAGCTTTCAAGATTTCGGTTAAGTCACTTCCCACCAGAGAGGAAATAGACGTTCCCGTAGACGAAATGCTTATCGTCGAATTGTATTCGAAATAATAGTATAGCATGATAAGGAGGGTAGTAAATGTTAGCATTTGATTTCGATAACCCCAACATTGAGGTAGCTGAGATTTCAGAGGATAATAAGTACGGCAGATTCGTAGTTGAGCCCTTAGAGAGAGGCTATGGAATTACACTCGGTAATTCGCTTAGACGTATCATGCTTGCTTCTTTACCCGGAGCAGCTGTAAGCAAGGTTAAGATTGACGGTGTACAGCATGAATTTTCATCCATCAAGGGTGTAAAGGAAGATGTAACCGAGATCATCATGAACATCAAGAACCTTGCAATCAAGGATAGTTCCGAGAGCGACGAGCCCAAGAAAGCATATATTGATTTCACAGGCGAGGGCGTTGTTCGTGCATCCGACATTCAGTTCTCAGATGACGTTCAGGTAATGAATCCCGACCAGGTTATTGCCACAATCAGCGGCAAGAACAACGGTTTATACATGGATCTTACAATCACCAAGGGCAGAGGATACGTTAGTTCAGACAAGAACAAAGACGAGACCACTCCCATCGGTACGATTGCAATCGACTCTATTTATACACCCGTAGAAAGAGTTAACGTTACCGTAGAAAACACTCGTGTAGGTCAGATGACAGATTACGACAAGCTTACACTTGATGTATATACAAATGGAACACTCGGACCTGACGATGCAGTAAGCCTTGCAGCTAAAGTTCTTTCAGAGCACTTAAAGTTGTTCATCAACTTATCTGAGAACGCAAGAAACGCTGAAGTTATGGTTGAGAAGGAAGAGAACGATCAGGAGAAGGTGCTTGAAATGAGCATTGAAGAACTTGAATTATCGGTTCGTTCCTTCAACTGTTTGAAGAGAGCAAACATCAACACAGTAGAAGAACTCGTAAGCAAGACATCAGACGAAATGATGAAAGTTCGTAACTTGGGACGTAAGTCACTTGATGAAGTTCTTCAGAAATTAAAAGATCTCAATCTTCACTTGAGAGACAGCGAAGAATAAGATAAAAGCGCGGTAAGTCTGAAAAGCACGCGATGGTAACTCTGAAATGGAAAAGGTTCGTAATAAGTAAGACCAAAGGCGTTATGGCGGACCCCAGGTTTGGAAAAGGAGAATAATTATGGCAAAGTACAGAAAATTAAGCAGAACAAGTGCGCAGAGAAAGGCACTTCTTCGTAACCAGGTAACAGCTCTTTTATACTACGGCAAGATCGAAACAACCGAAGCCAAGGCCAAGGAAATTCGTAAGATTGCTGAAAGCATCATTGCTCTCGGTGTAAAAGAAAAAGATAACTACGAGCTCGTTAAGGTTCAGGGTAAAGTTGCCCGCAAGGACAAAGACGGCAAGAGAGTAAAAGAGACCAATGCTGATGGCAAGAAGGTTACAGTATACGATGAAGTAGAAAAAGAAATCAAGAAGGACAACCCTTCAAGATTACATGCTCGTCGTCAGATGCTCAAAGTATTACAGCCCGTTGTAAGCGTTCCTACAGAAAATGCAGGCAAGAAGCGCGCTACAAAGAAGGTTGATATGGTTGCTAAAATCTTCGATGAACTTGCACCCAAGTACGCTGATCGTAAGGGTGGTTATACAAGAATCATCAAAGTCGGTCCCCGTAAAGGTGATGCAGCTATGATGGTAATCATCGAATTAGTATAATTTTCGCCAATTTTAAAAACTTTTGACTTCCTATTCACGATAAAATAAGTTATAATCGTGGATAGGGAGTTTTTTTCTTCTAAAAAACAAATAACTATATTTTTATTCCATAAAAAGGGGAGGATAAATCAGTATGAACTTTGAAGAACTCGTGGAATATGCGAAACAGAATAAATGCTCCGATATTCACATCACAGTCGGAACAAACCTTGCTATCCGTAGATATGGAACACTTGAAATTCTAGAGCCTTCACCCACTGCAGAAGAATCAAGAAACATGATTTTCTCATTCCTTGATCAGGAGCAGGTTGAGAGAGTTTCCAGAGGCGAAGACCTTGACGTTGGTTGTATGCTTTGGGACGGTACACGTATCAGAGCAAACATTTATCATCAGAGAAACAACCTTGCAGCAAGTATCCGTCTTTTAAATCAGTATATTCCTACATTCGAGGAGCTCGGACTTCCTCCCGTAGTAAGAGATTTGGCTGAGATGCCCAGAGGACTTGTCCTTGTAACAGGACCTACAGGTTCCGGTAAATCCACAACTCTTGCTTCAATGGTAGATTATATCAATAAAACAACTTCAAGACATATCATGACCATCGAGGATCCTATCGAATACGTATATCCTCACAACAAGGCCATGATTCACCAGAGAGAAGTCGGAAAAGACGTTACAAGTTTTGCTACAGCTCTTCGTTCAGCACTTCGTGAAGACCCTGATATCATCCTCGTAGGTGAAATGCGTGACTTCGAAACAATTTCCGCAGCCATTACCGCTGCCGAGACAGGTCACCTCGTTCTTTCAACACTTCATACAACAAGTGCTGCTCAGACAGTAGAACGTATCATCGATGCTACTCCTCTTGAAGGACAGGATCAGATCAGAACACAGTTCTCCAACGTTATCCGCGGTGTTGTAACACAGACACTTCTTCCTGCAGCAGACGGAAACGGACGTGTTGTTGCTACTGAAATCATGGTTGCAAACGCAGCTATCGGTAACCTCATTCGTGAGAAGAAGACAATCCAGATTCCTTCTTCAATCCAGGGCGGCCGTGCTCAGGGTATGCATCTTCTTAATGATGACCTTGCTTCTCTTGTTCATCGTGAGAGAATTACCAAGGAAGAAGCAATGAAGGTAAGTAACGATCCTTCTTCACTTGATAAGATGTGCTAATAATGAATTATATAAGAGAAAAATCTCAATATGTATTTAACAGGGGCAATCTTAAAATGATTGCCCTGTTTTGTATGACTTTGGACCATTTTGCCGTGATGATTCTTGATTCATGGTTAAAAATTCTTGAGAAAGAATCGCTGGAATTTTTTTGTGTCAATACCTTACATATTATGCTTCGATTGATAGGACGCATCGCATTTCCGATTTTTTGCTTTTTTATTGTGGAAGGTCTGTTTCATACAAGAAATGTATATAAATATGCTTTGAGACTCCTGTTTTTGGGGATTATTTCCGAAGTTCCTTTTGACATGGTATTAAAGCATACTTTTTTCGATACGAAGAGTCAAAATGTGTTTTGGACACTTCTTTTGGGACTGATTACGATATACACGATAGACGGAATATACAAAAAAGTCAGGTGTCAAAAAGCAATAAGGTATATAATAATAACCGCAACAGCTTTATCCGGGATGTATTTGGCGGAGTATTTTGGCACCGATTATGGCTGTATCGGAGTCCTTACGATAGTAGTGATTTACCTTATAGGCAGGGAAGAATATGTATTATCAGTAGTCATTAATGTCATCGGCCAGGCGTATAAGGTCTCGACATATGAATGGGACAAATACTTCATAGTCGTACTTGTAATTTACATACTCCTGATAATCACATTCAGTACAGTTATATATTTTTGTAAGAAAGTAAATAATATAAATTCAAAAAAGATGCTTGCGGGCTGTGCTGCATTAAGCTGTCTGAATCCCATTGAGATGGCGGCACTTGTAAATGTCAGACTTTTTGCCGGGTACAACGGCGAAAAAGGAAAAAACATCGGATGGCTTTTCTATTTTTACTATCCGCTCCATCTTGCAGCCCTTGCGGGACTTTGCATGCTTGTTAAGTTATATTAATTCGAGAGCCCCGCGACTGTATCATGCGGTCGTCGGGACGGTAATAAACACAAATGAAAATCATCAAGGCAGAAGAAGTTACATTTGAATATATAAGACGCGATGAAGACGGTAATGTCGAGGGAATAAACCGCGCCGTGGACAAGGTGTCGCTGGACGTTAAGGAAGGCGATTTTATTTGCGTGCTTGGGTCTAACGGTTCGGGTAAGTCCACTTTTGCCAAGCATTTGAATTCTATTTTGCTTCCGACGGAAGGTACTGTCTGGATAGACGGTATGGATTCGAAAGACGAAGATAAGCTTTTACAGATAAGACAGACGGCCGGAATGGTCTTCCAGAATCCGGACAATCAGATAATCGGTCAGGTTGTTGACGAGGATGTGGCTTTCGGACCCGAGAATATGGGTGTACCCACGGAACAGATCAAAGAGAGGGTGGAAGAATCCTTAAAAACCGTCGGAATGTACGATTTCAGAAAGAAATCTCCCAACCACTTATCGGGTGGCCAGAAACAGAGGGTGTCCATCGCAGGTGTTCTTGCAATGCATCCAAAGTGTATAGTGCTTGACGAACCGACCGCGATGCTTGATCCCCTCGGTCGAAAAGAAGTAATAAGAGCGTTAAGGGCGCTTAATGAGGTCGAGGGTATTACCATTATTTTAATCACCCATTACATGGAAGAGACGGTCTATGCAGACAGGATTTTTGTAATGAACAAGGGAAAGATTGTGATGGACGGTTCTCCCCGTGAGATATTCAAAAGAGTCGAAGAACTCGAGGAATACAAACTTGAAGTACCCAAAATCACGCTGCTTGCTCATGAATTAAGAAAGCGCGGACTTCGAATCCCTGATTGTGTGCTCACAGTCAAGGAACTTACGGACGCGTTGAAGAAATGCTAAATCCAAAGCAAAAAGATAATTAAATTTTTCAGAATATTGTTTAAGCGAAGCAATTCGAGAATATCGATAATTTATAAGGAAACACTATGCCGATAATTGCGGATCACCTTACATTCGTGTACGGTGCAAAAACTCCATTGCAAACAACTGCCGTTGACGATATTTCAGTCAAGATTGAAGACGGCCAGTTCATAGGTCTTATAGGCCATACGGGATCCGGAAAAACCACTTTTCTTCAGCTGCTTTCGGGACTCATCAAACCAAGCAGCGGAACCGTTTATATAAACGGGGAAGATATTTATGCGAAGGATTTTGATTTGCATTCCATCAGAGGAAAAGTCGGAATTGTATTTCAATACCCCGAGCATCAGCTTTTTGAAGAAACGGTTTTCAAGGATGTTTGTTTCGGACCCAAAAACATGGGTCTTGATCAGAAGGAAACGGAACTTAAAGCCTATGAAGCTCTAAAACTTGTAGGTCTTGAGGACGAAGTTTTTTATCAGTCACCCTTTGATTTATCGGGCGGACAAAAAAGAAGAGTAGCCATTGCGGGCGTTTTATCCATGAAACCGCAGGTACTCATCCTTGACGAGCCGACCGCAGGTCTTGATCCTGCAGGAAGAAAAGAGATTCTCGGCCTTATAGAGAAGCTTTGCAGGGAAAACAAGATGACAATTATCCTGGTTTCGCACAGTATGGACGATGTTGCGGAATATGTGGACAGGATACTCGTTATCAACAACGGAAAACTTGCGATAGATGCTACTCCCAAAGAGGTATTCAAACATCGTGAGGAACTTGAAGAATTCGGCCTTTCGCTTCCTCAGGTAACAAAGGCCATGATAAGCATAAAAGAAAGCGGAATTCCCGTAAAAACAGATGCTATTACGGTGGATGAAGCAATTGAAGAGATAATGAGAGTGCTGTACTGATGCCTCTGTCGACACTGAACTGCAGACGGTGATTCGGAGCACGTATCATAAAAAAGAACAGAAATACCTGTTTAATAAAAAGTAAGATTTTTAACAGAAAGATTTCCCGATAATGAAAGATATCACATTGGGACAATACTATCAGGCAGAGTCGGTAATTCACCGCCTGGATCCGAGAGTAAAACTCGTAGGAACCCTGCTTTATATGATTTCCCTCTTTGTATTCAATAACATATTTTGCTATATAGTTGCGGCAATTCTTTTGGCAGTCGTCATAGCGCTTTCAAAAGTCCCCATCGGCTATATGCTTAAGGGCATGCGTGCAATTATGTTCATCATGATTTTCACCGTAATCTTTAATGTCTTTTTCACAAACGGAGACAATCTCGTGGAATTCTGGATATTCCACATTTCCAAAGAAGGCATCAGGATGGCGATTCTTATGATGGTAAGACTTACGCTCTTAATCATCTCGGCATCGATAATGACATTGACGACCACGCCGAACAGACTTACGGACGGACTTGAAAAACTTTTCAGACCCTTGAAATTAATCAAACTTCCGGTTCACGAAATAGCGATGATGATGTCGATTGCGCTTCGATTCATCCCCATTCTCATGGAAGAGGCGGATAAAATCGTCAAAGCGCAGACAGCAAGAGGTGCGAGATTCGATTCGAAGAAGCTTACGGAAAGGGCAAAAAGCCTTATCCCTCTCATAGTTCCGCTTTTTATATCAGCGTTCAGAAGAGCGTCCGACCTGGCGCTTGCCATGGAAGCGAGAGGCTATCACGGAGGAGACGGCCGTACCAAGCTTTATCCTTTAAAATACGCTTCAAGAGACTATATTTCCTATGCAGTGCTGATTTTGTATGTGGCAATAATTGTATTCCTCGGAATAACTTCGGCGAGAATTATAGCCCATCTTACACCGGCTAATTCCTATTTAAGCCTGTTATTTTAATCGAATGCGATATAAAATCTAAAAGGAACAGAGTGTCACGCATAATTAAAATACCAACAATCTTTGGGAGAAAAATGAGAAGAATAATGCTTCGTGTGTCGTATGACGGAACGGATTTTTGCGGCTGGCAGGTCCAAAACGAAATGCGAACGGTTGAGGGAGAACTGAATAAAGCAATAAACGAACTGACCGGCGAAACAACAGAAGTTATCGGTGCAAGCCGTACGGATTCAGGGGTTCATGCAAAGGGTAATGTGGCGGTTTTTGATACCGAATCCTCAATCCCTGCCGAAAAGTTTATGTATGCCATCAATTCGCTTTTGCCGGATGATGTTACCGTCGTTGAATCAAAGGAAGTCGATAAGGATTTTCATCCGAGACATTGTCGAAGCATTAAAACATACGAGTACAGGATTTATACATCCAGAATAAACAATCCTCTTAAAAGAAGATTTGCATACAGATTTCCCACTGAACTCGATGTGGAAAAGATGGACGAGGCGGCAAAATACTTAATCGGAGAGCATGATTTCAAGAGTTTTTGCTGTGTAAGGACTCAGGCGGAAACCACGATTCGCGAGATTTTCTCGGCAGATGTTTTCAGGGATGATGAAGATACCGTTATAAGAGTCACCGGAGCGGGCTTTTTATACAATATGGTCAGAATAATTGCCGGCAGCCTTATGGAAATCGGATCCGGCAAATACGAACCGATCCACATAAAAGAAGTTTTGGAAGGCGCCGACCGCACCCTCGCCGGCCCGACTGCGGAACCGCAGGGATTAACACTTGTGAATATTGAGTTCTTATGAGATTTGGTATTGCAATCGATATTGATTAGAAAATTAAAAGTGCAAATACAGGTAAATGTATTTGCACTTTTGTTTTAAATTATTTCACTATGAGAAATTTAAGCCCAAGGATCAGCGGCTGCAGGAGTTCTGATATCCGAAAGAGCAAGGTTTTCAACCATAAACCACTGGTTTGTACTGGGTTTTAATCTGCACTTAATCTGTCTGGGTGAATCAGCTCCCGTTGAATCCATATGAAGTGTAGCCCATCCTGCTTCGGGATAACTGTAAGGATTATCATAAACGGTAATCTTTAAAGGCTCTGTGGGGATGTAGTTATTCTGAGGTGACGAACCTTCAAAAAACGAACGTACTACATAGTCCTTGCCCTGAAGTCTGTCTCTTAAGAACTGTTTTTGATATTCATTAACGGGGTCCGGACCTTTAAGGAAGTTAAGCATCTCTATCGTTGCATTAACATCATTTGTGTAGTTTAACAATACAAGCATTGTAAGTGCACATGTTTTGAAAGGTGTGGATAAATCACTTTCGGGAAGAGCTTTTAATTCCTCAACACTTCTGGGAATTGTTGTAAAAGTAAAAGTTTCTTTCTTTTTTGCCGCTTCATTGATTGCTCCGGATACAGCATTGCTGACAGCACCGGAAACAGCACTTTTTGCAATTGAATCAAATAATCCCATAAAAATTCCTCCAATACATTTGATATGGTTATTGTATCATTTATTGCCGTTTATCTCAATTTGTTATAAAAAATTAATTTCGAACCAATAATAATTTCTCTTTAACGGCATCTTCAATAAAACTGTTTAAGCTTTGATTATGTTCAATAGCATATATCGCCGCCTGCCTGTGAGTCTCGCTGCTTAAACGGACATTAAAACTTCCTTTATACGCTATTTCAGGCTTTATTCCATCTTTTGAACAGGAATCCAAATATTCATCAACAGCAGACTGGAAGTCCTTAATCAACTCCGAAGCATTAGTGCCTTCATAGGAGATCAGGGATTGAATTCCTTGAACTTTCCCAAAGAAAACTTCATCTTCCTGAGAAAACTCAACACTACCGATATAACCTTTATAAGTGATGGTATTTTTCATATATTGCCCTCCTGTAAGATAAAATCCTTCAATTGCTTTTTCTGATATGAAAGCAACTCTTTTCTCGGGTGAGGTTTATGAAGCATAATTTTGGAGTTATCGTATTTGTTCAAGAAAACAACTCTTGAACCGCTGGTTTTTCCTTTGTTGTCTTTATAAAAACCGAAAAAACCAAGAAGCGTTTCGGCTTCGTCAAAAGTCATGGATTGAGAATTATCCATGAGCTTAGTCAATAATTTTTCTTTTTTGCTCAAATATTATTCTCCTTTCATTATAAAATATTAAAATGGAATCTGCAACTGAAAATAGTTGCATAAGAAAATAGAAATAACATGAATAAGATATATAAACTATAGTACAGGTTTTGCGGATATTATTCAACTAGGAGGGATTTTTCATGAAAAAGGATGACAATTACTAAATATCCGCCCTGAAAAGAAAAATACACCCAATACCTTGTATAAATTGCACATAAGGACAAAAAAATGTCCGATTCATGTCCATAAATTTAACAAATTTGAAATTTGATGTTAAGAAATAAAATTTTAAGTCGATAAAGATATCAGAAGTTAAAAAAACGGAAAGGAGGTTAGCAGTGATGCGTATTGAATCTTATATTCAGATGCAGCAGCTGTATCCGTCAAAGAATACGGTGAAAGCTACAAACAAAGCCGTTTCGAACTTTTCAGATAAACTGCAGATTTCATCCATGGGTAAAGATATCAGTGTAGCCAAACAGGCATTAGCGTCAACTCCGGATATCAGGGAGGATTTGGTAAGTTCTATCAAGGAGAGGATACAAAACGGAACTTATGAAGTAAGCGGAGAAGCGTTTGCAGATAAGGTATTAGGCAATTTTTATCAGACACTCGCTTAATCCAAATACTTAAGTTTGAATTAAGCGAAGTGTTTGCCATCCGTGGCAAACACTTTTCTTTTGTAACTAATGTACGAAGTAACAGTAACTGACACAAACAAAGCAACAAACAGTAACTTTTAAACTTTATTAAACTAAGAAGGCCGGAGGAGGAGTAACCGTGGCAAGTTTAATGGAAAACTTAATTGATATCTTAAACGAGCAGTACGATGCGTATTCCACACTGGTGGAGCTTTCAAGAAAAAAGACACCGATTATCGTCTCCGGTTCACTTGAAGATTTACAGAAAATCACCGATGAAGAACAGGACGCAGTCAATGTGGTTAACGATATAGACAAGAAACGTATCGAGATCATGGGAGACATCGCCAATGTTTTGAATCAGGATATCAACAATTTGAAGCTTTCGAACCTCGTGGAGTTGATCAATACAAGACCTGAAGAGCAGGCAAAGCTTAACGAAGCAAGAGGCAAACTTATCGAAATCGGCAAAGAGTTGAAAACGGTCAATGAAAGAAACAGGGAACTTTTGGAGAACGCCCTGGAAATGATAGATTTCGACATGAATCTCATTCAGGCGATGAAACAGGCGCCGCAGATGGGGAATTACAACAGCGGAGGGGTTAACACCGGAGAAGTATACGGGACCAACCTCAAGGGATTTGATACCAAGCAGTAAAATCGGAGGGCACGCGATATGCCGTTGATGGGAAGCTTTTATGTCGGCAATTCAGGACTGACATCAAGCCAGAATGCATTAAATACAACAGCACATAATATAACCAATGCGGATACAAAGGGTTATGTAAGACAGCAGACGTTGCTCGGCGATAAGGATTACAACACTTTATCCGTCAACATTTCGGGTATATCCAACAAGCAGAGCGGCCTCGGCGTTACATATCAGGAAGTACGCCAGGTAAGAGATGTCTTTTTGGATAAGACATACAGGGAAGAAAACGGAAGACTTTCTTTTTATTCCACCGAATACGATGCGATAAGCGAAGTTGAGACCTTACTTGGTGAGATGGACGGAGCGAGCTTCGAAGGATCGATTAACGACCTTTGGGTAGCGGTTCAGGAAATGTCCAAAGACCCCAGTTCATCGGTTGTACAGGGTTTGTTTATGCAAAGAGCATACGCATTCATTACCGATGCACAGGCTGTTTACCAGGGACTCTGCAATTATCAGGACAATGTCAACGATGAAATAAAAATCACCGTCGACAAGATGAATGAAATCGGACATAAAATCTGGGATTTAAATGAACAGATAAGAAAAATAGAGAGCGGCGGAATCGAGCATGCCAATGACTTAAAGGATCAGAGAAACGACCTTCTCGATGAACTTTCTTCATACGCAAGCATTGAATACAGCAATGATGTTATGGGAAATGTCATGGTTAAGCTCGAAGGACATTCTTTCGTAAATGCCACAAGAGTAAACGAACTCGGAACTCAGGTTGATGAGACGACAGGCTTTTACGATGTTTTCTGGGAAGACAACGCCACCAAAGAAACAGACGCTTTGGGATACGTCCATTACAATACCGAAAATGCACAGATTTTCGATAAGAATCAGGAAATCTCTTCGATGCTTGATACAGATATCGGAAAACTCAAAGCGCTTATAATTACAAGAGGCGACCACAGAGCAGATTTCAGAGACTGCGAAGGCGAAGCTTACGACAATGTTTCCAATTCGATAGTAATGACTGTTCAGTCCGAATTCGACAAACTTATTCATTCCGTGGTAAATGCCATCAACGGGACCCTTAAAGAAGCATTCGATGCCGGCGACGGCAAATACCTGGCAGATGAAAACGGAAATGCACTTCAGATTTTCCACAGAAAGGTTTCAGACCCGGATGTGGCAGAAGATTTAACAAAGAGCGAGACACTTTTCAGCGTGGCAAACCTCGTTATAAACGAAGACCTTATGCAGACTCCTACAAAGCTCGGATTTGTTAAACCCGACGGTCAGGTGGATTACGCGACCAGCGATAAATTAAAACAGCTCTTTGAAGATATGGATTACACGCTTAATCCTACGGCAAGTACCAAATTAAGCATCAAAGGCTTCTACTCGGCACTTGTTTCTCAGATAGCCAACGACGGTTCCGTAATCAAAAACGTAAGAGACAACGAACAGCTCACGGTTGATTCGACAGAGTCGGCAAGGCAGCAGATTATCGGAGTTTCCACAGACGAGGAACTCTCCAACATGATCAGATATCAGAATGCATATAACGCAAACAGCCGTTATATCAACGTAATAAACCAGATGCTTGAGCATCTTCTCAATTCACTCGGATAATTCCGCAGGAAGGAGTACAAATGGCTTCTCAATTCTTTGGATTAAACATAGGATATACCGGACTCTTGGCATCCAACGCCGCATTAAACACATCGGCCAACAATATTGCCAATGTCGAGACCGAAGGCTACAGCCGCCAGCAGGTAACACAGACCGCTGCAGAGGCTCTTCGTTCCTATACAACATTCGGCTGTACCGGTGCCGGCGTAAATGTTTCCAATGTAGAGAGAGTTCGCGACGAATTTTATGACAGAAAATACTGGGACAACAACAAGGAACTCGGCGAGTATAAGATGAAAGCTTATTACATGAATCAGATTCAGGATTATTTCCTTGATGATGAGTCGGTAAAAGGCTTTACTTCCGTATTCAACGAAATGTTTTCTGCCATCAATGAACTTCAAAAGAGTGCAGGCGATTCCACACTTAAGGCTCAGACCATAGGATTTGCAAGAAACCTTACCACATACTTCAATGAAATGTCTTCAAACTTAAGCAAAATTCAGGAAGACATCAATGAAGAATTAAAGGTTAAAGTCAATGAGATTAACTCCTATGCGGAAGAAATCGCATCGTTAAACAAGCAGATTACGGTCATCGAACTTACGGGCGTAACAGCCAACGAGTTAAGAGACCAGAGAACGCTTCTTGTGGATAAGCTTTCACAGATAGTTGATGTTGAGACAAGCGAGACTCCGATTACAGATGCAAACGACCCTACAAGAAAAACAGGCGCATACCGCTTCAGAGTAACAATCGCAGGCGGCCAGCCCTTGGTAGATATGAATGATTACAACTCACTTATGTGTGTTGCAAAAGAAACAGGCAACAAAGCATATCAGTCCGATTTGCCCGGCCTTTATGATATCAAATGGTCCAACGGTTCCGATTTCGGTATGTACAATGCTTCGATGGGCGGCGATTTGGTTGGCCTCATCCAGATGAGAGACGGTAACAACGGCGAGCATTTCCACGGCACCGTATCCGCAGTCAATTTCGACAAGGACGGCAATGCACTGGTAAGAATCGCAGTTTCCGCAGATTATCTTAAAGACATCAACAAATCCACTCTTAACAACTCAGGCGTGATTGATGTCGGCAATACAGAATACAAATACAGTTCATGGTCATATGACATCGCAACAAGCGAATATACATTTAAGCTCGACAAGGCTGACAATGTAGAAGAAATTACCCAGAAAAAGATTGGAAAAGAATCAAGTGTCAACAAGAGCGTGGAATACAAAGGAATCCCTTACTACCAGACACAGCTTAACGAGTGGGTAAGAACATTTGCAAAAGCATTTAACGGAATCCTTACCGCAGACGGTGCAGTTGATGAATACGGCGATCCCGGAGAGATTCTTTTTACAGCGGATCTTGCGAATGCAACACAGTCCAAATTCAGAAACGAAGATTCCGTAACAGGAGTCATTACTTCCGAATCAGACTGCTACAGACAGCTTACCGCAGCAAACTTCACCGTCAGCGATTTGCTTGTTAAGAACCCCGACAGAATCGCAACTCATACGGTAGCATCCGACGGACAGGATAAATACGACGTAATCGAAAAACTTGCAAGAATGCGTTCGGATGAAAAAGTCATGAGCTTCAGAGGCGGAAGCGCCGAAGATTTCCTCGAGTCAATCCTTGCGGATGTTGCACTTAATACCGAGCGTGCAAAGACTTTCAGCGAGAATGCCGAAGCCAAAGCATTAAGCGTAAATAACCAGAGAGAATCGGTATCCGGTGTAGACAGAGAAGAAGAAGCTGTAAATTTGGTTAAATTCCAGCACGCATACAATCTTTCTTCTAAAGTCATCCAGGTTTTGACCGAAATATATGACAGACTGATACTTGAAACGGGTGTATAAAATACAAATGCTTTTAAACATTTGACCCAAGTCCCCGAGAGAAAATAACGGAGGTTACATATGAGAGTTACCAATAAGATAATGCAAAACAATACTTTATATAACATCAACCAGAATAAAGTATTGCAGGATCAACTTCAGACTCAGATTACAACGAGAAAGAAAGTTAATAAGCCTTCAGATGACCCCGTTGTTGCAATAAGAGCATTGAGATTAAGAAGCAACCTCAATCAGGTTTCTCAGTATTATGAGAGAAATATTCCCGATGCTCAGCAGTGGCTCAACCTTACGGAATCTTCCATCGATACCACGGTAGGCGTTATCTCCGGAATGATCGATGAATGCAGAAGAGGTTCAAAGGGAAGCCTTACCACGGATGATAAGAATATCATCCTCGACAGTTTAAAGCAGCTTCGTGAAGAAGTTTATGCTACAGGCGATTCGGATTATGCGGGAAGAACAATCTTTACAGGTTACAGAACAGACATGAAGCTTTCCTTCCAGGCATCCGAGACCAAGACCTATTCAATCACAGAGCAGCTTAACAATGCTGCGGTTGATACATTTACTTACGTAAATACAGGCAATTTAAGAACCATCAATGAATCCACATATAATTCCGCATCAATAACCACGGAGCAGGAAGTATCCAGCTCACAGGTTAACAGAATTCGTTTGGCATACGACAATCTTGAGGACGGAACGGTTCCCGTTATCAAGCAGACCGTAGGATATAATGCTGACGGCACTCCCATTCAGCTTGATGTATTTACAAACCCTCCCACAGTAAGTGCCAAGGATGCAACTCCCGATCCTTACAGAGTGGTAAGCGATCCCGATTTTGCGGATTATGATCCCGATGCAGTTATCTTTATCCCGGAGACCGGCGAATTGCTCCTTGGAAAGAATGCATACGATCAGGTGATGGGACTTGAACCTGAAAAAGAAATAACCGTTACCTATGAAAAGTCAAAATGGGTAAAGGGCGATTTAAGACCGGAGCATTACTTCTCATGCGAATCCGACGGCGTAAAGTATAACGAGAGTTATCTTACAGAAAACGGAAAGAACAATAAGCAGATTATTTCCTATGATGTAGGATTTAATCAGTCCATAGAGATTAACACCACAGCCGATGAAATCTTCAAACCCGGTATCGGAAGAGAAGTTGACGAGCTTATCAACATGCTTGAAAAACTCGGCGAAATAGACGGCGTAATCAAAAAACTTGAAAATATGCAGGGCAATAACGCATACAATCAGGATGAAGTGAGTGCGAAGCTCGATGCAGCCAAGAAGGCTCAGGCTTTTCTTGACGATGCTGCACAAAAAGCATTTGAAGCCGGAATTACAGCATTCCAGAGACACCTTGACGATGCCAACGCAGCACTTACCGCAGTCGGCAACAGAAGTTTAAGACTTGAACTTGTTGAAAACAGACTTAATGCTCAAAAGACAAGTTTTGAAGAACTGACCAGCGAAAACGAAGATGCGGATCTTGAAGACTTGGCAGTAAGACTTAAGAGCGCAAACCTTACTTACGATGCGGCTTTGGCTTCCACAGGAAAGATGCTTAACACATCGCTCTTAAATTATATTTAAAAAGATTATCAAAATGGGTGATAAAAAGACAAAAATCATCCGATATATAAATAGTAAACGTTTGTTTAATAATTCACTCCGACATGAGGTCGGAAGAAAGGTGGTAATAATATGATTATTAACACAAGATTATTCAATGAAGTAATGGTTGACGATGAGAAGAATCTTAATTTCCCCGGCGGAATCATCGGATTTCCTGATCTTCAGAACTTCGTTCTTATTCATGACGAAGAAAAGAGCGATGGAGCTATCAGATGGATGCAGTCTGTAGAAGAACCCAATTTCGCAATGCCCGTTATCGATCCCTTGATTGTATGTCCCGATTACAATCCTCAGGTTGAAGAAGATCTCTTAAAGAGACTCGGAGAATTCACGGAAAACGATCTTTTGGTTCTCGTTACAATCACTGTTCCTCATGATCTCACCAAGATGACCGTAAACTTAAAAGCCCCCTTCGTAATCAATACGGCTACAAGAAAAGCTTGTCAGATCATCGTAGAAGATTATGAGGTGAAGTTCCCCATTTACGAACTTTTACAGCAGAAGAAAGAGGGTGAGTGAGATGTTAGCGTTAAGCCGTAAGAAAAACGAAGCTATCGTAATTAACAACAACATTGAAATCACTGTTCTGGAGGTAAAAGGTGAACAGGTTAAAATAGGCATCAACGCACCCAAAGAGGTGCCTGTATACAGAAAAGAAGTATACTTACAGATTCAGGAATCCAACCAGGAAGCTACAAATGCTGCAGGAATCGATTCCTTAAAGAGCCTATTGTAAATGTTGTGTGCTGTACAACATTTCTAATATCCCGGAAGACAGAGGCCTTCCGGGAATTTTTTTGCCTTCCCCTTGAGGGGAAGGTGGTTGCTTTGCAACCGGATGAGGTGAAAAATTTTTAAATCAGGTATAAAGTAATATATAATTTTTCCGATATAACAAATAGGAAAACTATATTTCCCTCTTTTTGCGACCATTTTTTCGGAGGGAAGAGCGTAACATAGATAATGCATTAGAGGAAATGCAAGGATTGATCACACGGAGGTGATAAATATGATTGAACCGTTAGGAAGTGTAACTGTACTACAGGCTGAGCCTTATAAAGCTCAGGTACAGCCCGCCCCGGTTGAAACAGCCACGGAAGGAGCAAAGATTGATTCTCAACCCATGGTTGACACTACAACCAAGGCAGTTGAATCAGCTGACGAGAAGCAGCAGGAAGGCATGCAGCAGGAGCTTAACAGCGAGCAGCAGAACCAGGCAGCCAATGAGCAGCTTCGAAAAGCAGTCGATGACATCAATAAGAAGATGATTACCAATCAGAATTCCGAGCTTCAGTTCGGTATCCACGAAGGTACACATCGAGTAACGATTAAAGTTATCGACAGAGAATCCAAGAAAGTAATTAAGGAATTACCGCCCGAGAAGACCCTCGACATGATTGCCAAGGCTTGGGAACTTGCGGGTATAATGGTAGATGAAAGAAGATAAGGAGGAAATCATATGGCTTCTAATAAAATAAGAATGTCCGGAATGGTTTCCGGAATGGATACAGAAAGTTTAATAACAGCCCTTACTAGTAGTTATAAGACCAAAGTTGATAAGGCTAAAGGTGAACAGCAGAAACTCAGTTGGACACAGGATGCTTGGAAGAGTATGAACTCAAAGATTTACGGATTATATTCCGGAAAATTGTCCAGTATGAGATTCTCGGAATCATACAATAAGAAGGTTACAACTTCGTCAAGCTCTGCATTAAGCGTTATTGCGGGTGGAGAAGCAAGCGAAGGAACTATGACTGCTAAAGTTAATGCCGTTGCAAAAGCCGGATATCTAACGGGAGCAGAATTAAAAACCGCTTCAGGCGGAAAGGTTACTCAGGATACCAAATTAACGGAATTGGGAATTGAGGCTGGGTCAAAGATTTCCCTTACTGTGGCCGGAGAAGCTAAAGAGATTGAAGTAACCGAAAATATGACCATGTATGGCTTTACAAATGAATTAAGAAAAGCCGGGCTTAATGCTAATTTTGATGTTGCGAACAAGAGACTTTTTATTAGTGCGAAGGAAACAGGTGCAGCTAATGATTTCAAGTTCACTGGCGGTGATGTTGCACTTAAGAAATTAGGTTTGACGGCATCTGCAGGTTCTACCAGAATAAAAGGATCCGATGCTGAACTCGAACTTAACGGAGCTGTATTTAAATCTTCGACCAATACTTTTAAGATTAACGGATCAACCTTTACGGCAAATGCAGTATCGGATGAAACGATTACTCTTAAAACTACAACAGATACATCAGGTATATATGATACCATTAAAGGTTTCTTTAAAGATTATAACGAGACTATCAACTCAATGGCAAAAGCTTATAATGCTGAGTCAGCAAGTAAGTATAGTATGCTTACTGATGAGATGAAAGAAGTTATGTCTGATAAGGAAATAGAGGAATGGGAAGGCAAAATTAAGGATTCCCTCCTTAGAAAAGATGAAAGCCTTAATGGTATCATGTCGGCAATGAGAGATGCTTTATCTTCTACCATTGAAATTGATGGAAAGAAATATACTTTAGCTGATTTCGGTATAGATAAACAGAGTTATCTTACTGCTGATCCTAATGAGAGATATTCTTATCATATTGATGGAGACAAAGATGATGATGTTTCTTCAGGAAAGACAGATAAACTTAATGCTATGATTGCAGAAAATCCTGAACTAGTATCAAAATTCTTTACCGAATTATCGAATAAGCTTTATCAGGCCATGGATAAGAAGATGGCTTCCACTGAATACAGTTCGGTATACAAGGTATATAATGACAAGAAGATGCAGACAGATTACAACAGTTATACCAAGAAAATTTCCGATTTGGAGGCTAAGCTTACCGAAGCTGAAGACAGATATTATAAGAAATTCGGACAGATGGAATCCATGCTTTCTAAATTAAACGATTCTTCATCTTCAATTTCTGCATTATTTAATATGTAATTCAAGCGGAATCGTCGCTGGTTTTGAGAAATAGTGTAAATGCGAATTAGATCAAAAGAGCGGCGATTCCGAAATTGTGTATCCGGAGGAATAATACTAGATGACGAATAATCCGTATGATCAGTATCAAAAGAGCAAAATATTGACTGCTTCACCTGCTGAATTGACACTGATGTTATATGAAGGTGCAATTAAATTTAGCAATATCGCTATAGCGGCGATGAGAAAAGAAAAAAAGGACATAGAGACAGCACATATCAATATTGTAAAAGTCCAAAAGATAATAGAAGAGTTCAGATGTACACTTAACTGGGATTATCCTGTTGCACAGGATTTTGATAATGTATATGTTTATCTTCTTCAAAGACTTCTTCAAGCCAATATGGCAAAAGATCCTGAAATAATGGAAGAGGTAGTCGGACATTTAAGGACTATGCGTGATACATGGATTGAAGTAATGAATAAAAATAAAAAAGGAGAAGTTTAATACTTCTCCTTTTTACTAAGTGGAGCCTTCTCCTTGAGGAGAAGGTGGTTTCCGAAGGAAAGCGGATGAGGTGGAAAACATGGATAATTACTTAATTGTATTAAAGGATAGCCTTATAAAAAAGGACAATATTCTGACTGATTTGATATCTAAAAGTGAAGAACAGGCTGAAATAGTTAAGGCTGAACCTGTTGATTGGGATGAATTTACCCATATCGTGGACGAAAAGGGTGAACTTATTGATGAAATAATGAAACTGGACGACGGTTTTGAAACATTATATGCAAGAATCAAAGAAGGCCTGGAAGAAAATAAAGAAAAATACAAAGATATAATATTGGAAATACAGGCTCTGGTTAAGTCTGTTACGGAAAAAAGTACAAAACTTCAGGCGATAGAGTACAGAAATAAAACAATTATTGAAACCGCATTTGCCAATACAAGAAAGGAAATAAAACAATCCAAACTTGGACAGAAAGCGGCAGCAGACTATTACAATAAGATGAATAAAATCAATACAATCGATCCTCAGTTAATGGATAGAAATTGTTGAAAATTTTTAAAAAAAATAAAAAAAGGGGTTAAGTTTATTAAAACTGCTCCGATATATAAAATACAAGTAATAAAGTTACTGTTAACTTAAGTAATTAGTCGGACGGAGCGTACGGCCGGATGATTGATTGCGGAAAACAGAGTGGCAAGGAAGCCACCGGAAATTCAAGGAGGAAAA
>DFEM01000079.1 GCA_002369155.1 Lachnospiraceae bacterium UBA3802
AAGGAAATTAAATCCGTATATCGTGGTTACAAGTCCGGGGCCTACGAGATTGCCGAGAACATACATAATCAAATATGTAAGCGCATAGCATACAATTACAAGCGAAATCTGCAATGTAAGCTTGTCGATGGAGTCGACCATCGGTACTTCGCCGTCTTCTTCGACTTTTTCATTGTTTAATTCTCTTATTCCTTCACGAATTATAATATCGCCTTTTTTCTTGTGGTAGTTTAAGTAGATTACGCCGCCGATACTTGCAGCCATAAAGCCAAGTGCGGCTATCGTAAGACCGAAAGATTTACCGCCGATAAAACCATAATCATTCTCATAAATCGAGCCATAGTTTAATGCCTGTCCGGTACCCTGTCCAAAACCAAAGCTTAATATAAGGCCTGATGCCTTCAAAAGCTTGGGTATAAAAAACGATGCCACTACGGTAATCGCAAGTCCTACAACACCCTGCAAAAGGTATGTATTAACCGTAGTAATACCGGTATTTATGACTTCATTGATACGTCCCTTAATCTTGCCCTTGTTGTCTGATTTTCTTAAGGTCATGGCTATAAAACCGATGGCAAGGCAATGGTATGTCATGATTTCAAGCATTTCTATTCCGCTTACCGAAGCGCCTTCGCAGAAAATATCATAATTGAAAAGATATTCTCCCGTCGTAAACTTCACTATTGTTGAAACAAAAAGCAGGAACAGTCCGCCTATTACGGAAACCGGAATCAGGGATTTGCGAAGAAAAGGAATATATCTTTTAAGAGTATTTCCTACAAGCAAGCCCCCCAGGATAACGGCCAAGAACATAATTACGGGCCAGACGTTTGTGCTCGCGAATGATAAGCCACTGGACATTGTTTAATCCTCTTTCATATTTTTATTGGATTTCATTTGCTTTTTTATCAGCAATTTATATAAATAACCCGGATATTTGCTTTTCGGGTTGGATATTTCGTAATATTTCTTATCTTTGGCGGAAATCAAAAGGTATCCGTGATAAAAGAAATCGCAATCCTTAATCTCATCAAAAAGAATCTTTTTTTCTCCTACGGAAATCGAATTGCCGCGAAGAACCAGATCTCCCTCTCCGACAACTTTTTCGGTATGGTCCTTTGAAATCGCGGTAATCTTCTGATTCGGATGGGATACGATTATTTCGTCATCCGAAAAAGCTGAAACCTCTATCTCATTCTTTTGCCACTCATCCCACTCGGGAATTGTGGTAAACGAAAAACCTTCGCCGCTTAAGAGCCCGTATTCATTATACACGCCTTTTAACCCGCAGTCACAATAAAAAGTACAGCCTTTTGAGTGAATTGTCGCCATTTTTTTGCATTTGGGACATACAACAAGTTCAAATTCGATTCCCTCAGCCGCTTTTTTGCTCTTAAAGGCTATCTTTCTGTCTTTGTTATATTCGTAGGCGTCTTCATAAATATCGTTATTTATGGCGGTATCGAGTTCCTCTGCGCTCATGCTTTTTATGTCTTCGGGCGAATAGATGTGAACAAGTTCGCCGCTCATCTCACCCCTTCTTATATCCGAAGACCATCTGGGAGAAGTAAAGAATCCGCCGTGAAGTTTGAATGTCACGACAGTAAACCCAAGTTTTTTTAAAACCGCCGCAGTGGATGGCACAATTTTATTGCTTCGACCGTCTGCGGATCTGACACCCTCCGCGAAGAGACCGACATTGTGTCCGGCCGTCAAATGCTTCTTCATTTCCACCACGGTGGTAAGACCGACGGTTGCTTTTTCTCTGACAATCGGATGGAAAAAAGTCTGTACCATTTTTCCGCCGATCCCTTTCCTTACGACATGCTCGCTGGACACAAAATATAGATGCTTATCCACCGAAAGTCCGACCCAGACCATGTCGAGATTGGTAACATGGTTACAAATCAGGACAAAAGGAACATCAGGCATTTGGTAAAGCACATTCCTCTTAAAATTAAATTTAGATTTAATAAAAGGTACGATAACTTTTTTCGCAAATTCGTAACTTTTCAGGTCAAATTTATACGTATCCTTTTTTTCAACATCTTGTGTACTCGCCATACTTCAATTTTATTGGTTATAAGCGCTTTTTGCAAGAAAAAATAAAGCAAAATTACCAATTATTCAAGCTTTGCAAAAAAGAAAAAACCATATGAAATCAATCATATGGCTTTTCCGATTTATATAATTATTTAAGAGCCGATTTGATGTCTTCTCTCATGTCGATGACTGCCTGGCGGGATGCATCCGCGAAATTGTCATCGCCGAAAGAAGCATATTTTTCATTCTGGTATGCCGCGATAATTCCTCTGGAAGAATTAATGATGGCTCCGAGTCCGTCGCTGTTAAAGAAATGAACCAGATCCGCGCCTTTTCCGCCCTGTGCGCCGTAACCGGGCACGAGAATGAAGGTTTTTGGCATTTTCTTTCTTAAAATCTCGCCCTGTTCGGGGTAAGTTGCACCTACAACCGCTCCGACATTGCTGTAATTGCCGTCCATTGAAGCGGCACCCCACTCGTTAACCTTATCTGCAACATGCTCGTAAAGGGGCTTTCCGTCTATGATTCGATCCTGGAATTCGCCTGAACTGGGATTTGAAGTCTTTACCAGTACGAAGATTCCTCGATCATTCGCATTGCAGACATCCACGAAAGGTTTTACTCCGTCTGTTCCAAGATAAGGATTGACGGTTGCGAAGTCTTCATCGAAAGGAACGAAGCTCTTTCCTGCTATTTCCACGGTTCCGAGATGTCCTACGGCATACGCGGTTGATGTGGAACCGATATCTCCTCTTTTTACATCGCCGATTACGATAAGTCCTTTTTCCTTGCAGTAATCAACTGTTCTTTTAAATACTTCAACACCGGGAACGCCGAACTGCTCATACATTGCTATCTGGGGCTTAACGGCAGGGATTAAATCGTATGTTGCATCCACGATTGCTTTGTTAAAAAGCCATACTGCTTCGGCTGCACCCTTAAGGTTAGCTCCGTATTTTTCAAAGCATTCATCCTGTATTTTCTTTGGTACGAACTTAAGTGTAGGATCAAGACCTACTACTATCGGCGCGTCCTTTTTTACTATGTTGTCAATCAGTTTTTGAATCATTTTCCTGTCTCTCCGTTCTTTTTTATAACCCGGTAAATTGTATGGGCTAAACGCTAAAAAGTCAATCCCTGACCTTTACCGCGCTGTTTCCAACCGGCGAAGGCTGCGGGATTGACTGATTAAAAATGTTTATGCGTAGATGCTTTTCTTGGCATCAACGTATTTCTTTATCTCGGAAGCACGAACATATTTCACTACCTCGCTTCCGTTGTCCACTACAAGAGTGGGAGCCATCTGAACACCGTATTTACGAGCCAGATCGGGCTGATCGAGTGCGTCGATAAGCTTGTAAGGAAGATCTCCCAAGTAATCCTTGGCAATAGCACAGTTAGGACAGGTCTTTGTTGTGAAAAGAAGCACTGTGGGCTCTGCTGCTGCGTTGTTTACAGGAGTTTCTGCTGCGAGAGCACTCTTAAAAAGCTCTGCGTATGCGGGATTAACATCATTGTTTGCCTTTACTTCGGGAGCCTTAACCTCTTCGGGAGTAACGTTTGCCACGGGTTCTGATACGGAAACCGTTGCACTTACGTTCTGAGCGCCCTTGCCGATGGTATCGGACTTATTTAATGAAAGGTTGATGTCGTATTCTTTTCTGTTCTTGAATTCCTGAAGTTTTCCGTCATTCCAGTTCTGAACTGGTCTGTAGTAACCGGTGATACGGCTGTAAACCTCTGTCTTGCATCCGCAATCGGGACATGTGTACTGTTCGCCCGCAAGATATCCGTGATTCTTACAGATTGAATATGTGGGTGACATTGTATAGTAAGGAAGCTTGTAGTTTTCAGCGATTGTACGAACAAGCTTTGCCGATGCTTTCCAGTCGGGAAGTTTTTCGCCGAGGAATGCATGGAATACAGTACCCGATGTGTATAATGTCTGGAGTTCATCCTGAATATCCAATGCAGCAAATACATCATCCGTGAAATCTACGGGAAGATGTGATGAGTTGGTGTAGTAAGGTGTATCTCCTTCTTTGCCTGCAGTCTTGATATCGGGCCATCTCTTTCTGTCATGCTTTGCAAGACGATAGGATGTGGATTCAGCAGGTGTAGCTTCAAGGTTGTAAAGGTCGCCGTACTGCT
>DFEM01000081.1 GCA_002369155.1 Lachnospiraceae bacterium UBA3802
AAGGTAGAGAGGGTCGGAAAGCCTGAAGAGGTGTTCACCGACGAGCTCATAAGCAGGCTGTACGGTCTGGGGGACGGAAGGCTCAGACAGGTATATTCGGGTTTTGTAAAGAGCATAGAGAAAGATGGCTAAAGTAATAATGGTACAGGGCACGATGTCCAATGCCGGCAAGAGTCTGCTTGCCGCCGGACTCTGCCGCATATTCAAACAGGACGGATACAGGGTAGCACCGTTTAAATCGCAGAATATGGCGCTCAATTCGTATATAACGGATGAGGGGCTTGAGATGGGTCGTGCTCAGGTAATGCAGGCAGAGGCTGCGGGCATTAAGCCGATGGTATGCATGAATCCCATTCTTTTAAAACCGACGGATTCTGTGGGATCCCAGGTAATCGTTAACGGTGAAGTACTCGGACAGATGAGTGCGAGGGAATATTTCGCATACAAGACCAAACTTATTCCCTGCATAAAGGATGCTTTCAGGGAACTTGAAAAGCATGCGGACATCATCGTAATAGAAGGCGCGGGAAGCCCTGCGGAAATCAATCTTAAGGAAAATGATATCGTAAACATGGGCATGGCAAAGATGGTCTCTGCTCCCGTTCTTTTGGTTGCCGACATAGACAGAGGCGGTGTATTTGCACAATTGCTTGGCACCGTAATGCTTTTGGAAGACGATGAAAAAGAGAGAATAAAAGGACTTATCATTAATAAATTCAGAGGCGATAAAACAATCCTTGATCCCGGAATCGTAATGATTGAAGAAAAGGGAGGAATTCCCGTTACCGGAGTGCTTCCGTATATGGATGTAAAGGTTGAGGATGAGGATTCTCTGGCAGAGAGACTCGACAATAAAAAGCACGGAATTATTGATATCGCCGTTGTTCGTTTTCCGCGTATTTCAAACTTTACGGATTTTAACGTATTTGAGCAAAATCCCAATGTTTCCGTAAGATATGTTACATCACCTGCAGAGCTTGAAGGCGCCGATATGATAATACTACCCGGAAGCAAGAATACAATCGGCGATTTGAAATGGATGCGCCAAAACGGCATTGAAGCGATGATTAAAAAGATGTCCGAAAAGGTTCCGGTATTCGGAATCTGCGGAGGCTTCCAGATGCTTGGCGAAGCAATAAGCGATCCCGACAAAATCGAAGAAGGCGGAAGCATTAAGGGAATCGGTCTTTTAAATATCGAAACCGTATTAAAGACGGAAAAAGTCAGAACGCAAACTAAAGGAAAAATCAATAAACTTGACGGTTTCTTTTCCAATCTTTCCGGCCTTGAATATGAGGGATATGAAATACATGTCGGAGAGACGGTAAGCTCAAACATCAATTGTAATTCTCATAAAGCAGTCGACTGCTCAGAAGATGAGATCAAAAATATCGACAAGATTGTCAGAACCAATAAAAACGGAATGATATACGGCACATATGTGCACGGCATCTTTGACAGGAAAGAAATTGCCGAAGCAGTTATAAAGACATTGGCTGATAAAAAGGGTGTGGCAGCAGGCGATGAAACGCTGCTTGATTACGCATCTTTTAAAGAAAAAGAATATGACAAAATGGCAGATATATTAAGAAAGCATCTCGATATGGATAAGATTTACGGGATGCTTAAAGAGGCTCAAATAGAGTAAAGGCATAATTTATCGGAGAAAAAAATGGCTTGCAAGGCAGAGCAAATAAAAACTGAATATGATTTGAATACACTGCAGGCGATAACCATAGTTTCACCGAGCAAAGAGATTGCAAAGAAGTGTAAGGATAAATGGGATAATGTTGCAAAGCCCCTCGACGGACTGGGAGATTTTGAAGATATTATCTGTAGGATCGGAGCGATAAAAGGAAGCGATGATTTTAACCTTTCAAAGAAAGCGTTGCTTATTATGTGTGCTGACAACGGCATCGTAAAAGAAGGTGTGACGCAAAGCGATTCCGCGGTTACTTTGTCGGTTGCAAAGAATATGCTAAAAGGCAAGTCTTCTGCAGCTGTAATGGCTAAGAAGAATGACATTGATGTATTTGTAACAGATGTCGGAATTGACAGCGATGAAGTGTTGGATGGCATTATATATAAAAAGATAAGACGCAGCAGCAGGGATTTTCTTATTGAACCTGCGATGAGTGAAGAAGAAACACTTAAAGCAATAAATATCGGTATTAATCTTGTAAGAGAATGCAGGGAAAAAGATTATGACATTTTGCTTACAGGTGAAATGGGTATCGGTAATACCACGACAAGCACGGCGGTGGCAGCAGCGATTCTTTCGAAAACCGAAGTTTTGGGAAAAGATGAGAGGACCGACAGGGATTTTTTGGAAACAACAAATTCGGATTTGCTCGTGGATTCAATCACTGGACGAGGCGCCGGACTTGATGATGAAAAACTTGAGAAAAAGAAAAAGATAATTAAAGAAGCAATCAAAAAATATTCATTGAAAAATGCGGATGCTTTTAAGGTTTTAATGACTGTCGGAGGATATGATATTGCGGCTCTTGCAGGAGTCTGCATAGGCGGAGCGATATACGATATGCCGATTGTATTGGACGGTGTAATTACAATGTGTGCGGGTCTTACTGCAGAAGAAATTGTTCCCGGTGTAAAGAATTACTTAATCGCATCCCACATGGGAAAAGAAAAGGCATCAAAGATTATCGCCGAAAGGCTTTCTCTAAAACCTGTAATCAATGCCGATATGGCACTCGGCGAAGGAACAGGTGCGGTGATGATGCTCTCTCTCATTGAAGATGCGCTGGAAGTATATAAGAATGCCGCGGTATTTTCAGACATATCAGTGGATAATTATGTAAGAAGTTCAAAATGATATAAGAATATCGTTAATGATTCATAAATTTTCTGAATGATATGATTAAATGATTCAAATATTCAATTTATTTACAACGTGGGTTTGACAGGAAAAAGGCAGGGGTATGGTTACATTAATTTACGGCGGAAGCGCCAGCGGAAAATCACAATTTGCGGAAGATACGATTTGTTCTCTTTGCAAAGGAAATAAATACTATATTGCAACCATGAAGGTCGGCGATGATGAGGAAAACATCGAGCGTGTTAAGAAACATCGCGAGCAGAGAAAAAACAAAGGCTTTGAAACGATAGAATGTCCCAATGATTTAAAAAGTGCCATTCCTCAAATGAGTAAAAGCAAAAATGCATTGCTTGAATGTGTATCGAATCTTGTGGCAAACGAGATGTTTTTTAACGGTGAAATTATCGGAAAAGAGGATACGGTTGAAAAGGTTGTCGGTGGAATAAAAGAACTTGCGGACTTTTGCGATAATCTTGTGATAGTAAGCAACAACATATTTGAATCCGATTCTGATTACGATGATATAACTCTTTCCTATATGCAGGCTCTCGGTGAAGTAAATGCCGAAATAGCAAAGAATTCCGACGAAGTATACGAGGTTGTGGTCGGCATAAGTATGAGGATTAAATAATGAGTGTGATTAAATCATTTTTCATTGCATTGTCAATGTATTCAAAAATCCCGGTACCTCATACAGAGTGGAAGGAAGAAGACATGAAATTCGTATTTGTATTCTTCCCTTTTGTAGGTGTGGTAATAGGAGCGATTGAACTTGGATGGTTTTACCTGTGCGCTCAGGTTGAAGGCATTCCCGACATTTGCAAAGTATTTATTGCTGCGGCAATTCCGATTGCGATAACCGGCGGAATACATGTGGACGGCTTCATGGATACGATGGATGCGTTTCATTCATATCGTGAAAGAGAGAAGAAACTGGAAATTTTAAAAGATCCGCATATCGGTGCATTTTCGGTTATTATGCTGGCTCTTTACGGTCTTTGCTTTTTGGCGCCTCTCTCATTTTTGGAAGATGCGAGAGAGGTAATCATCTTTTGTATCATATTTGTTTTATCAAGATGCGTGAGCGGTTTTTGCGCAATCTCTTTTAAAAGTGCAAAAGAAGGTACGCTTAATCTTTTTGCAAAAAGCAGTTCGGTTACGGCGGTAAAGATTATTACTATTATCGAAACTTTAATCTGTATCGCTGGAATGGCATTTTTCATGCCTGTAACAGCAGCATTTATAGCTTTAACTTTGGTTTTGACGGTAGTTTGGTATTATTTCAAAACCAAAAAAGAATTCGGCGGGGTAACCGGAGATACGGCAGGATATTTATTATTGATTTTAGAGAGAAATCTTTTGATTGTTGCAGTACTCGTTTCGTTCATTTTTGGAAAGTTTAACGTGATATATATGTAGAAGGAAAAGCAGACAGGGGGCATTATGAAATTAGTTATTGGCGGGTACGCGCAGGGGAAACTTGAATACGTAAAGAAAAAATACAATGTGAAAGAGGAGTTTATTTTTGATTGCGCACTTCCGACAAAAGAAGAAATCGAGAAAATAAATCCGGAAGAAGGAGATGTGCTTGTAGTTTCAAGTCTTCACAAATGGATCAGAAAACGTATCAAAGAGGGCGGAAGACCTGAAGAAGAAATCGCTTCTTTTGTAAAGAAAAATCCAAATGCAGTCATCATCAGTGATGAGATTGGAAACGGTATTGTTCCAATGGACCCTTTTGAACGAGTGTACAGAGAAAGAACCGGAAGGATTCTTTGCGACCTTGCCGCAAACGCTGAAGAAGTAGAAAGAGTAACATGCGGAATTCCTCAAAAAATTAAGTAATCTCAAAAAGTAAAAGATAAAAAGACAGTTGCAGCTAAAAAGGCAAAAGATATTGAGGCAGCGTCACTAAAAAAACAAGTTCAAGAAAACTTACGGGTAAAAATATGCGAATAGCTTTAATAAGACACGGAGAAACCAAGTCCAACGAAAATCATAAATATTGCGGAAAAAGAAATGATGATCCTTTGACAAAGGCGGGAATCTATAATCTTGAACAGTCAAGAGACAGAGTCGGATACCCATCGGCATACATTGTTTTTACAAGCCCCAAAATCAGAAGCAAACAGACTGCAGACATTTTATATAAAAATAAAAAACAGATAACGATAGAAGAATTTGATGAGATAGATTTTGGAGATTTTGAAGGAAAATCCTATCATGAATTAAACGGGAATCCTTTGTATCAGCAGTGGATTGATTCAAACGGCGAAATGCCTTTTCCAAACGGAGATAATAAAGAAGAATATTGTAAGACTGTGGTAAAAGGCTTTAACAAAGCATTGGATACAGCAAAGAAAAAAGATGTTTCGGATATCGCCATAGTAGTGCACGGCGGAACCATAATGGCATTAATGAGCACCCTTGCAGGCATGGGCTATTTTGAAGCAATGGTTGCAAACGGCGGCGGATATTATCTTGAGACGGTTGAAGAAGATGATATCAGGCTTAAGGTAATCGGGAAATTATAAAATACAATGATTAAATCAATAATTTTTTATCATTTAATTGCACTTGTACTTGGTTTCTTTTTGGACCTCTTGATTGGAGACCCGCACTGGCTTTATCATCCTGTCCGTTTTATAGGACTCATTATTTCATTACTTGAAAAAATTTTTATTGGACGAGATGCGGGGAAAGAAAAATCAGAGGACGGCATAGAAAGAAACGAGTCTGACATGAACGGGGGAAGATCGGAGTCTGAAAAGAATAGAGAAAAATTGGAATCTGACAGAGACAAAGGAAGTAACAAAACTAAAATATTTTACGGTGTCTTAACTGTCATAATAGTACTTTTTTTGACACTGTTTATAACTTCACTTTTAATCGTCGGCTCTTATATGCTTAACGATTATCTCGGACTGGTTGTTGAAACTTTAATGACATATTTTATTCTCGCGACGAAGAGTCTTAAATACGAGAGCATGAAAGTATATAAAGCGCTTCAGACAGGTACGCTAGATGATGCAAGAAAAGCGGTATCGATGATAGTCGGAAGAGACACTGAGAATTTAAGCGAAGAGGGTGTTGTGAAAGCTGCAGTCGAAACCGTGGCAGAAAACACATCGGACGGTGTAATTGCACCGATGATTTTTACGGCAATAGGCGGACCGATTCTTGGCTTCTTATACAAAGCCGTTAACACCATGGATT
>DFEM01000099.1 GCA_002369155.1 Lachnospiraceae bacterium UBA3802
CTTTCCAGATTGACGGTAATTTCGGTGCGGTTTCAGGTATTGCTGAAATGCTTGTTCAAAGTATCAACGGAAAAATAAAAACTCTTCCTGCACTCCCTGAAAAATGGAAGAGCGGAAGAGTTGAAGGGCTTAAACTTCGAGACGGCAAAACTCTCAAACTGCTTGAGTGGAAAAACGGCGAAGCGGTAAATGTCATAATTGAATAAACCGGACTGATGATTCAGGCGGAAATGTATAGTATACGCTGCTGATCATTTCGTAATTCCTGAATAATCGTTATCTACATTAATAACGCAAAAATAACCTTTATGCTTGTCATGAACCCGCCTGCCTATTTCTTCAACGAGTTCTTTTTCGCTTAATTTGAATTTGTGAGGCATTACAACATCGAAAATAAGATTCGAATGCGAGTCGCCGTGAACCATTCTGAAATCATGCAGGGTAAGTCTTTCGTCGATTTCTTTTAAAATCTCGTTTACCATGACTTTGGTTTCGTATAAGTTTTCGTCATTTGTATCGACGGGATCCATGTGAATTGAAGCTTCGCAGTTTAGTTTTTTTCTTATTTCGTTTTCGATATTGTCAATGCAGTCATGAATATAAAGAATGTCTTTGTCGCAGGGAACCTCTGCATGGAGGGATACGAAAAGACGTGTGGGGCCGTAGTCGTGAACGATAAGGTCGTGAATTCCGATTACGCAGTCATTTGACATTACGATATCTTCGAGTTCTTTTACGAATTCGGGATCCGGAGTCTGACCAAGCAGAGGGGAGACCGTTTCACTTAAAGTTTTTATTCCGACATAACCGATGAAAAGTCCGACTGCGATACCGGCATAGGCATCGATTTTGAGGCCGAATATTACATAGAGGATATAGCAGACGAGTACAACGAAAGTGGCAATTGTATCGCTTATGGAATCAAGTGCGGTGGCTTTCATTGTTGTGGAAGATATCTTTTTTGCATAAAGCATGTTGTAGGCAAACATGTAGAGTTTAATAATTATTGAAAGCGTAAGGAAAATAAAGGTAAGTGCGCTTACAGCGACTTCCTCGGGATGAATGATTTTTGAAATACTTGATTTTACAAGTTCAAAAGCGACGATTAAAATGATTACGGATACGAAAAGTCCCGAAATGTATTCGATACGACCGTGTCCGAAAGGATGCTCGTTATCGGGCTTCTGACCCGAGAGCTTAAAACCGATTAAGGTGATTATGCTGCTTCCGGCGTCGGATAAGTTGTTAAAAGCATCTGCGGTTACGGAGATTGCGGATGTGATAATACCGACACTGAATTTTGCGGCAAACAAGAAAAGATTTAATATAATGCCGACAATACCTGTGAGCATGCCGTATTTTCTTCTGACGTCCTCATTGGCGTAATCGGTCGGGTTCTTTATAAATATTCGGGAAAGAAGGGTTATCATAACATTTCCTCCGGAGTTTCTAATAAAAGATATTATATTCTTGTTCATATATAAATGCCAATATTTGTTTACCAAAAATACAACAAATTCCAAATTTTTCTTGACGAAAAGAGTTTTTTTGATATAATTCAATTTGTGCGATTATTCTTTAGACCGTGCACGTAGATTTGGTCTTGAAGGAGGGTTGAGAAGTGTCAAGAGTAGAAGTTAAAGAAAATGAATCCTTAGACAGCGCACTCAGACGTTTTAAAAGAAATTGCGCCAAGGCCGGTATTCAGCAGGAAATTCGTAAGAGAGAACATTACGAGAAGCCCAGCGTAAAGCGTAAGAAAAAATCTGAAGCTGCAAGAAAACGTAAATACAACTAATAAATATTAACTGCTGCGAATTTCGCGGCAGTTTTATTTTGCCCGAAAATGCAATATGTGTTATAATAACCGTCGTTGATGCTTTTATTAATTTTCGGAAAGGATTCCCGGTTGAAATATTTTTTAGGGGCACTAATTGCCGTAGCAGTAATTCTTTTCATTATTAATATCGTTGATTTAAACCGTTATGTCGTTCGAAGCGTGGCGATATATGATTCCAAGATAAAGAAAAGACTTAAAGTCTGCTTTGTGTCGGACCTTCATAATTACGCCTGCACGCCCAAGTTTTATGAAGACATAAGGGAGTATGCACCTGACGTAATTCTTTGCGGCGGAGATACGCTTACTGCGACCAAGGGAAGAAAACAGGAACGCGCATATGCGTTTTTAAAAGAATTAAGCAAAATCGCACCCGTTTATTCGGCGCTTGGCAATCACGAATACAGAGCGATGATTTATCCCGAGGTTTATGGTTCGCTTTACGATGAATTCCTCTCAAAAGTGAAAGAATACGGAATAAATCTTTTATCCGACGATTCGGTTTATTTTGAGGAAAACAACATAAAAGTAACGGGCATTAACATAGACAGATATTTTTATAAAAGATTTAAAGTCTTCAAAATGGAAGACGGATATATAGAAAGTCTGGCAGGCAAACTTGAAGAAGACAAATATAATGTTCTGCTTGCTCACAATCCGGATTATTATGAGTATTACAATGCTTACGGAAGTGATTTGATTCTTTCGGGTCATGTTCACGGAGGACTTATAAGACTTCCTC
>DFEM01000146.1 GCA_002369155.1 Lachnospiraceae bacterium UBA3802
GCGCACACATTCAGATGCAGGAAGCTGAGTGGAAGAGCAGAAAAGCAAAAAGAGGTGCAAAGGAATTTGATATTAAGCCTCTTTATACTATGGAAGATGCAGAGGGCGTCATCCGTAAGATTCTTCCTTTTGCTTACAATGCGCAATACGATCTTTGCGAAGGCATACAGTTCAGATTTACCGACGTAGGCCATCTGCTAGGATCTTCAAGTATAGAGCTTTGGATTACCGAAAATGATGAGACCAGAAAGATAGTATTTTCGGGTGACCTCGGTAATATCAACGATCCGATTTTAAAGGATCCTTCATTTACCGAAGAAGCCGATTATGTCGTAATGGAATCAACATACGGCGACAGATATCATGCCAAAGACAGACCTGATTACGTTCGTGAACTGGCCGATATTATCCAGAAAACATTTGACAGGGGCGGCAATGTCGTAATCCCTTCATTTGCAGTCGGCAGAACGCAGGAGATGCTTTATTTCTTAAGACAGATCAAAGCGGAAGAGCTTATAAAAGGCCATGATGATTTTAAAGTATTTGTGGATTCTCCTCTTGCTGTTGAAGCAACGGAAGTATTCCAGAAGAATATTTACAACTGCTTCTCCGAACAGGCCATGGAACTTGTGAGAGCCGGAATAAATCCTCTTCTTTTCCCGGGCCTTAACCTTACCATTACATCAGATGAATCCAAGGAAATAAACTTCGATCCCGAACCCAAGGTAATTATTTCCGCATCCGGTATGTGTGAGGCCGGACGTATAAGACATCACCTTAAGCACAATCTCTGGAGAGAAGAGTGTACGATTCTTTTCGTGGGTTATCAGGCTGTGGGAACTCTCGGAAGAATGCTCGTTGACGGTGTGGATGAAGTTAAGCTTTTCGGTGAACCGATTGAGGTAAACGCACATATCGAAGTGCTTGCCGGAATGAGCGGACATGCAGACAAGGGCGGACTTATCGAATGGATAAACGCATTTAAAAAGAAGCCCACGAAAGTATTTATCGTTCACGGTGAAGATTCCGTATGCAATATCTTTGCAGATTGCTTAAAAGACGAATACGGATTCGATGCATATGCTCCTTTCAGCGGTACGATTTACGATCTGATGGCAGACGAAATCGAATACGAGGCATATCCGAAGCCTGTCGAAAAGAAGGATCCCACAAAGAGAGTTACGGAAGTATTTGCAAGACTCCTTGCTGCCGGCAACCGACTCCTTCAGGTTATCGAGAGAAACCAGGGCGGAGCAAACAAGGATTTGGCCAAATTTGCAGACCAGATCAACTCGCTGTGTGACAAGTGGGACAGATAATAAAAGTTTTCTTGAATATGTTTATCGCGTGAGAAATAAAAAAGGTTCTTTCTTATCGGAAAGAACCTTTTTAAATGTCTTTTGTTATTTCTTCTGTTGATATACCGGATCTGCGGGATATCCGCCTTTTAGCTTCTGCATTCCGCGCTGTATTGCATCTTTTGAATTCTTCCAGTCCGCATCTTTGTTTCTGTAATCGTATTTTTCGATAAGCCATGAAACGTCTTCCTGAAGCCTGTCCATGTTTGCCTGCATGAGAGGGAAGAGCATATTGAAGAATTCTTCTTTCTGCTTGTCGTTGAGCCTTGTCTCGGCCGCTTCGCAAAGGTCTCCGAAATGTGTGAGGCAGAAGCCTTTGGAATTTTTGATTTTATTTACGAACTCTTCATCTTTTTTATACATTACGAAAAATGTATCAAGATATCTTTCGTACATCTCGTTAAAGGAATTGCAGATATAGCAGGATTCTTCTTTGGTGCGAACCCATGCCGCCACGGAGTTCTTAAGATCGGCTTTCGATGATTTCTGAAATTTGGACATTATGGAAGTTTTTCCGGGCTTGTAAGCATCCGTTGCATCCTTAAGCTGTCTTCTCATTTCCATATAATGAGTCTTTAATATCCACGCGTTACCGAGCGTATTTCCGTAATCGAACATTTTCTTGAAATGTGCTCTGCAAAAGCCTGCTTTGTCGGTCTTTTCACGCATATCGGCTTCCATATATGATGAACCGGAACCCAAAACCAGATCCAGCAAATCCTGCTCGACATCTCTTTCCACAAAGCAGAAAGGGCATTCATCGCCGGCATTTACGGCATCGTTCATGGGTATTGTATATAATTTTTCTTTCATATAACCCTCCGAATTGAAGTTTTTGCAACATATTTATATTTTATCAACTTTTTCGCATCAGTCAAATAAGGTGAAATATATAATCTTCAGGGCAAACTTGTAAAAGACAATCAATAATGATATAATATCTTGTCGTTTTATACGATAACGGTGCATTTGTAAGGAGACTTAATTATGATACGTGTTGCTGTTATGGGATACGGAACCGTAGGAAGCGGTGTCGTTGAAATAATCGATAAAAATAAAAAGGAAGTTAACGCCGCATCGAAAGATGAGGTGTCGGTCAAGTATATTCTTGATTTGAGAGATTTCCCCGGCGATCCCCATAAAGATTTATTTATCAAGGATTACAAGATTCTTGTGGACGATCCCGAAGTTGATATAGTTGTTGAAGCTCTCGGCGGAATAGAACTTGCATATAAATTTACAAAAGAAGCTTTGTTAAACGGAAAGAGTGTTGTTACGTCCAATAAGGCTGTTGTGGCTGAGCATGGCGTGGAACTTTTGAAGATAGCAAAGGAAAAGAACTGCTCTTATCTTTTCGAAGCCAGTGTAGGAGGCGGAATACCCATTCTTCGTCCTCTTAACACAAGTTTCCTCGGAGAGCATATCGTAGGTATTACGGGTATCTTAAACGGTACGACAAACTATATGCTTACAAAGATGGATGAAGAAGGTTCGGATTACGATTCGGTTCTCAAAGAGGCACAGGGTAAGGGCTACGCTGAGCAGAATCCCGAAGCCGATGTCTGCGGATATGACGCATGCAGAAAGATTGCAATCCTTACTTCATTAAGCATGGGCAAAACTGTTCACTATCAGAATATTCGTACGGAAGGCATTACGAATATCAGCAAGATAGATTTTGAGTATGCCAAGAAAATGGGAAGCAGTGTAAAGCTTCTTGGCATAAGCCGTGATTTGGACGGTGAATGTATGGCTCTCGTTGCTCCTTTTATGGTAAGCGACAAGTGCCCTCTCTATGCCGTAAAGGGCGTATTTAACGCTGTTATGGTTAAAGGCAACATGGTAGGTGACACGCTTTTCTACGGACAGGGCGCAGGCAAGC
>DFEM01000174.1 GCA_002369155.1 Lachnospiraceae bacterium UBA3802
TGTGCTATTCTCTCCGGAATCATCGTGAGGTTGAATTTGCCCATCTGATTGATTCCCTGGTAGTCGCTTAATTCTTTGTGCTGAATGGCAAGCAGGAGTTTAAGAATTCCGAAATACAATGCTCCTCCGCCGATTCCCATCATCAGATACTTAAAGCCTTTGTTCCAGACATCGTAAATATCTTCGTTGTTGATAACATCAAATACGATATCAAAAAGGCAAAGCAAAATGGTAACCGAAATATACGCCTGGTACGTACCCATGCTGAACGCAAGAACAACGGCACCGAATATAAATCCCAGTTTGTATTTTCTGCTTATATATGCAGCAAGGATTGCAAGCAGGAGTCCTAGCATATAACCGTCGACCGTGTACATATATGACATGGTTGCAGCTACTGCCGGGAATGTAGCCATAACGGCGGGGATTAAAATCATCGAAGATTTCTTCTTTACGTCAAAAAATCTTGTAACGTACACGGCACATATCGCTATGAAAATAATTGCCAGCAGTCCGTTGACAAAATTCAAATCGTAAAAAGATGAGAATCCGCACGCTATCATCAAAAACCATCTTCCGGAAGTGATCATGTTCTGATCGAAATAAAAGTTGGTCATTGAATCGATATTCGGAAACTTGTTGACTATCATAAACATATGTGTGATAAGTCCTATTACAAGTGCCGAAGTAAAAGGAATTCTATATTGTTCTTCTTTTAACTTGGTAATTAATTTTTCCATCATTTCTTCTCTTTCACAATGTATATGGGTCTTCCCTTAACTTCAAGGTATGTCTTGGACATATACATGCCGATAATTCCAACCGAGAAGAGCTGGATTCCGGCAAAAAACGTAATCATGCATGCGAGCGAAGGCCATCCGTCTACGGGATCGCCGAAAACAAGCGCTCTTATGAAAAGGAAAATAAGAGCCGCAAAAGCAAGGAGGCAGAAAAACATGCCGATTAACGACGACCATACCAAAGGCGCAGTCGAAAAAGCAACAATGCCTTCGATTGAATACTGGAAAAGCTTAAAGAATGACCATTTGGTCTTTCCCGCAACTCTCTTTCTGTTTTCGTAAGGAATCCATTTGGTGTCGAATCCGACCCAGCCGAAAATTCCTTTGCTGAATCTGTTGTATTCACCCATTTCAACAATGGCATCCACCATGGTTCTTTTCATAAGTCTGAAATCTCTCGCTCCCGGAACCATGTCAACTTTGGCAATGATATGCATGATAAAATAAAACATATTCGCAAATGCGGATCTGATCGGAGGCTCTCCTTTTCTGTCGACTCTTCTTGTGGCCACACAGTCGTATCCTTCATTGGTTATGCTCTCGTACATTCCCGGAATAAGTTCGGGCGGATCCTGCAAATCGGCATCCATAATGGCGACATAATCGCCTGTCGATTCCTTAAGTCCTGCATACATTGCAGCTTCTTTTCCGAAGTTTCTCGAAAAAGAAACAAAATGTACTCTCGAATCTTTTTCGGAGAGTTCTCTTAATACATCAAGTGTTTTGTCCCTGCTTCCGTCATTTATGAAAAGATATTCAATTTCAAGCGGCATATCCTTAAGCGCTTCGCTTGTCGCTTCGTAAAAAAGAGGAATAGCTTCTTCTTCATTGTAGCAGGGCACAATAATTGTACATTTTTCCATAGTTTCTCCATTCATATTCGAAACTTTTATTACAACGCATCCATCTTCATCGTGGCTTTCAAAAACTTATTCGGGCTCGCCATATGAAGTTCTACCAGATCTTTTATATCATCATCGTATTTTTCGTAATAATACGGATTGGTTTCAAACTCGGGGAAGCAGTCTTCCATTGATTCCTGAAGCATCTTAAGAAATGTCTGCTTTCTCTTCTTTGCCGGCGTAATTGCAATGTATGTAAAAAGAGTTTTCATATACATATCATCGATGCACGCGCTTTCGACTTCTTCAGGAAATTCCTCAAGGAACTCTCTCTTATAGCACTCTTCAAGGAAAAAACTCATAACATCCAGCCTGTCATAAAGATCGTCTTCCGTAATATCTGAAGTTTTGTCCTCATCGAAAAAGTATAGTTTTTCGGCAACATATTCGAAATTTTTTGCACAAAGAAGAGCAAGCCTTCCGATTCCCGATTTTTCAAAAAGAAGATTTTCCGGAAACCACAGACCGTTATCCCAAAAAATGTTTTTCTTATATATCTTAGATTCCATGCTTCCGGGATTAACCGTAAGAAGCGCCTTTTTATCGTAATCTTCCATACTTAGCGCTTCCCTGAAAACATCGGAATTCATATCACTTTCGTCGGTATTGTCAGCGCATCCGACAACATCCGTTTCTTTGTTTTCTTCTGCTTTTTTCAAAAGTTTTTTTATGAAAGAAGGATCAAGAGTGTCTCCCGCGTTTAAAAAGCATATCCAGTCGCCTTCTTTTGTATCTCCGTCAAAAGATTTTCTTAAGCCCAGATTAAAAGCTCCGCCTCTTCCTCTTCTCTCGGATGTATAAAATACTTTTACTTTTTCGATATTATCATATTCGGACAAAAAGCTTTTGACTTTTTCCGAAACCACATCCGCACAGACAAGAATTTCGGTTTTGATATCGTTCTTCTGACTCAGTGTGGATTCAATTGTGTTTTTAATTTTATGCGTGTCCGTATTTGCATCATAAAGTCCGATAATGATGCTGATTCTTAAATCCATTTGTATCTCTTTTCTTTACATGATTTCCCGTGCATGTTCTTGGCTGTTTCTGCACGGATTTCAAACTCTGTTATCTTTCTTTGGTTGCCTTGCCGTTTTCTATTCTGTATACGGCATCGCATTTCTCGATGGTCTGAAGTCTGTGTGCAATGATGATGAGTGTCTTTCTTCCGTGAAGGCTGTTGACCGAATCCATGATGGCCTTTTCGGTATCGCCGTCAAGGGCTGATGTGGCCTCGTCGAGAACAAGCACTTCGGGATCTTCGTAAAGCGCTCTTGCGATGCTTATACGCTGTCTCTGACCGCCCGATAATCTTATTCCTCTCTCTCCGATGCCGGTTTCAAGGCCGTCCGGAAGTCCTTTTACAAACTCATCGAGCTGGGCTTCTTTTAATACTTCCCACACTCTCTCTTCATCTATCTCTTCTTCGGGAATACCGAATGCAACATTCTTTCTTATCGTATCATCAAGCATGAAGACGGTCTGGGGAATATACCCGATGTTTTTAAGCCATCTTCTGTAATTGTCAGGGCTTAAAGTATCTTTGCCATCCGCAAGTATTTCGCCTGATTCGAGTTTTAAAAGGCCGAGCATTACATCCACGATTGTCGATTTGCCGGCACCCGTGGTACCCACGATTCCGACAGCGGAGCCGACAGGTATTTCCATGGTGGCATCGTTTAAAACATAAACTTCCGAATTGGGATATTTGTATTTGATATTTTTAAGTTCAATCTTTTCTTTTACTTCAAGCTTGTCCTTGGGACGTTCAAGCGATGATACTTCGGAATTCTCATCGGAAATTTCATCCTGAAGATTGTCGGATACGTTCATAAGGAACGGCTCGAAATACGAGATGTTGTTTAAGCAGTTGTTTATTCTGTTGGCGGAAGGCATTAACCTTACCACAGCATAAAGGAATGCACCCATCGTGCTTATTACCGAAGCGGCATCAGTGCTTCCCTCGATATAAACGCTTATAAGATATACAACGATCGCGGCTATGCAGACCACCTCAATGATAAGACGCGGTACATTGTTTAAAAGCGTATATTTCTGAACAGCATTTACGTATCCTTTTCCGCATTCGATGTAGCAGTCCGAAAAGTATTTTTCTTTACCGCCGATTTTAATCTCTTTGATTCCGACTATCGTCTGATTAATCCACTTGAAAAGACCGCTGTAATAATCCTGATTGTCTTTTCCGGCTTTATAAAGAACGGGCTTTAATGAAATCTTGATGATTAAAAGCGTTACGCCAAGAAGCAGTGCCATCAGCAAAGTCATCAGCGGATAATAATACATGCAAAGCGCAATCAAAGTCACAAATACAAACAGCTCTGAAATCAGAAGCATAAGGGACTGGATCAGAGCGTACATATTGTTGACGTCCGATGTGATACTTCTTTGGATTACCGCGCTGTCGGCATTAAGGTAATATTCGTAATTGCGTCTTATGTAATTTTTCATCATCCTCTCGGATGTTCTGAACTGATTGCTGTAAACGAATTTGTAAAGCAGCTTTTGTTCGATAAAAAGGAATAAATTCTTAATCACAAAAACAAGTACAAGTCCAACCATAATGGCAACGCCGAATGCTTTTTCGCTGTTAAAAGGCGAGTGGTTGTAAAGTATCGAAAGGTACTTGTTCGTAGTGATGATTCCCGGCTGAAAAACCACGCTTATTACGGGGATCAAAACCGCTACCGAACAGGCTTCAAGGAATGCTCCGATAAACATCAAAAACACGAGGCCCGCTATATGAAGTTTTTGCTTTCCGTCAAGAAGTTTTAAAAGCTTCTTTAATATTTTCATGCTGCTTTTTCACTTTCGTGTAAGTTTAATTTTCATTCACTGCAGTTTATATAATCCATAACCTTTTTTGCAGTGTTTCGCGAAATTTATTTTTCTACGCGCTTTCCCTTTAAGATCATAATCTTGTTGTGAATCCACTTGCTAAAGCGCGGTGCCCTGCTTAAAATCTTTAAGTTTCTTCTGTCTTTAGGTGCAAGGTATTTGTTTTCGTCAATATCTTTTCTCCAAAGTTTCAATTCCTTTAAAACCTTGTCGGCCACGGGATTGTTTTTCATCTTTGAAAGAGGAGTGTGAAGCGTATAATCAAGTCTTTGATAAAGCTGAAACTTTCTTGCCTCTTCCTTAAGAGCCGGATACTTTTTGTCAACAAGCTCCGCTGCCATATCGGAATTTTCAATCATGCAGTCGTAGAAAAGATTTTTGTAAACATTTCTTGTGTTGCTTCCGAATCGAAGGATGATATTGTATCCCGTAATCTCGTATGTGTATATGTAATCGAACTCCTGAAGCATGTATACCAAAAGTTCGAAATCTTCGTTAAGTCTTCCCTCGTTAAAAGCAAATCTTTTCATGAAATCCGCTTTTATCATCTTGGTGCAAAACGAACTGTCTCCAAGATGAAGGAGGAGTTCTCTTAAATATTCTTCGGAAGTTTCCCTGACTATTTTGCCGCTGTCTTTAAGAGGTCCGCTCTCAAGGCTTCCGTCTTCATATCTGCAAACGGCCATGCACTGGGTTATAATCGCATCCGGATATTCTTTGAAAACCTTCATGAGATTTTCGACAATATCTTTTTCGTAATAATCGTCCGAATCGCAAAAGCAGATAAAATCACCTTTTGCTTCTTTTATGCCGACATTTCTTGCACTTGAAGAACCGCCGTTTTCCTTGTGAAACGCCCTGACTCTTAAATCCTTCTTTTCGTATTCTTTGCAAATCTCAAACGAATCATCCGTCGAACCGTCGTCGATAAGCAGTATTTCCAGATTTTCGTAGGTCTGCGAAAGAATTGCGTCCACGCATCTTTTCAAATATGAAGTTGAATTATATCCCGGAACTATTACCGATACCAGATAATTCATATAAGGTCCTTTTTACTGATCGATTCCGACAATCTT
>DFEM01000086.1 GCA_002369155.1 Lachnospiraceae bacterium UBA3802
ACAACGGTACCCATGAAAAGCTTGGATTCATCGAGATAATCATAAAGGATCTTAGCCTTCTTCTCGTTGAGTTCCTTCATGGCTTCAAGTCCGCCCATCTTCTTTAACCATTTGAATACCTTACCGCAGATATAAATGGTATAGCAGGGAGGTGTGTTGTAAAGGGAATCATTATCAGCCTGAGTCTTCCACTTGAGCATGGTCGGAGTTCCGGGAAGAACATCATCGGTGATCAGATCTTCTCTGATGATTGCAATTACGCAGCCTGCAGGTCCGATATTCTTCTGTACACCACCGTAGATTACAGCATATTTGCTGACATCAACAGGCTCGGATAAGAAGCAGGAAGATACATCGGATACAAGATCTTTACCCTTGGTATTGGGAAGGGTTTTGAACTTGGTTCCGTAAATGGTATTGTTTTCGCAAATATATACATAGTCCATATCATCCGTAATGGGAAGATCGGAGCAATCGGGAATATAGGAGAAGGTTTTATCTGCAGAAGATGCAAGTTCTACTGCTTCTCCGTAAATCTTAGCTTCTGCAAATGCTTTCTTTGCCCACTGACCGGTTAAGATATAGCCGGCTTTTTTGTTCTTCATCATGTTCATGGGAACTTCTGCGAAGAACTGGTTTGCGCCGCCCTGTAAGAAAAGGACTTTGTAATTGTCGGGAATATTCATTAATTCTCTTAAATCTGCTTCAGCATCTTTAATGATCTTGTCAAACACTTTGGATCTGTGGGACATTTCCATTACGGACTGGCCGGATCCCTGGTAATCTAACATTTCAGCTGCTGCTTCTTTTAATACTTCCTCAGGTAATACAGCAGGACCTGCGGAAAAATTATACACTCTGGACATTTTTTCTCCTCCTTCATCCGAGTAATTATTATCTTACCGACGCTTTCCATTGTACAATTCTAAGTTTTTTTCGTCAATGAGAAGTGTCAATTATTTAACAAAGTTTATTATTGCCTTACGGCCAGGGCTCCCATTCGGGCCAGTCGGCCGGTCTTTGAGGCTGTGGCACGGGCTGTGGTTCAGGCTGCGGTTCGGGTTGAGGTGCAGGCGTGGGCTGTACGGGCTGCTGTTGTTGCTGCTGTGCCCTTGCAGCGGCTTCCTCTTCTGCCTTTTTCTTCTTTTCCTCTTCCAGTTTAGCCTTCTCTTGGGCATCGGGTTCCGGCTCATAGAACATAATGAGCGGCATTCCGACTTCCACTTCTTCGTAGAATTCCTTAATGAAGTTCAAAGGAAGGTTAATGCATCCGTGGGATCCGCTGGTTTTATAAATCTCACCACCGAATTTACCTCTCCAGGTAGCATCGTGCATTCCGTATCCCTGCCAGATTCCCATCCAGTAATATACGAAACTTTCGTATCCCGGACCTCTTAAGGTAACGTTCTTGGCTTTGTTGCGAACATATGCATATAACTGAGGCGTTCCCATTCCGGCTCTCATGTTACCGGAAACAAAATCGGATTCCAGTGCTACGACACCGTCTTTATAAAAGTACAGATGCTGTTCGGTTAAATTGATTTCGATATAGGTGTTTCCGATACCGTCTTCCGTATCCACATACGCTTTCGAAATATACTTCGGTTCGCGTTCGATTCCGGTTTCGCCGCTTTTAAACTCTTCAATCAGAAGTTTGGTCTCGGCATTCTGATCGATCGTGGTTCCGTAAAGCACCTGATTCTGCGTGAAATGAATCTCTTTGCCGCTGGTCGACATGAATGTTCTGTCGGTTCCTTTGGTATTGTATTTCTCAGCAAGAGAAGCCACATAATCTCTGACTGCAGCTTCATTTAAGATCAGATCACCGTTTTCATCCTGCGCAAAGGATCCGTCTTCTGTAAGTGTGATCCATTCGGATGTTACGGAAGAATCAATCAGCTCTTTCTTTCCGGCTACCTGATAAGTCAAAGTGAAATTCTGGAACTTTTCAATCTTTTCAAAAAGATCCTTGATATCTTTTTCCTTCGTCGGAACGGAAATGGATTCGTAGCAGTCTCCCTCCTGAAGATTCACGCTGGAGAGTTTCTTTGCGATACCGTCTTCCACGAGCATAACAGCTTTGTCCTTGTGGATCAGGTCTTTGGTCATGTCCTGAATCTGATATCCGTTTGCGCCCGTTCTTACAATATCGATCGTATTGCTTACGTTATAAAGCTTGTCTTCGCTCATAAAAGGAGCCTGCAATAAAACCTGCTCCAGTAAAACAGGATCAAAGGTCGGTGTACCTTCAATGACGTGATCTTTTTCACCTATAAAATTTTTACCCCAGCGCAAAGGACTGTATTCCGTTTTGATCTTATCAAGATCCATGGAATAATCCTCGTTATATCCGATATCGGAAAGTGCTATGGTATATGTTTCGTTGTTTTTGTCGACGACTTCGATCTGCTGGTAGGAATCATGTGCAAGAAGCACAGCCTCAGCTTCCTCCATCGACATTCCGGTTAGGTTCAGTCCGTTTACCGTGGTACCGAACGAAAATCCTTTCCGGTAATAAAAAGCAATTCCAAGATATAATGATGCTAAGAGAAAACCTATCCCCAATACAGCTATAAACAATTTTGTAATAGCCTTCATAATTTCCTCCGTGAGCACAAATTACTCGTTTGAACCGGAATCCTTCTTCTGGATTTCAGCCACTGCTTCTTTTTTCATGGGAATACGGCAGTTCTTGTTATT
>DFEM01000155.1 GCA_002369155.1 Lachnospiraceae bacterium UBA3802
GGTGATATTTTTGATGATAAAATCGATGACGACAATGCAGAGATTTTGCTTGAGGATATTTCGAAAAAATATAAATGTTTCTATGTGTCCGGCAATCATGAATACTGGAGCGAGCGATGCGATGAGATGAAAGAAAAAGTTCGTAACATGGGTATTACCGTGCTTGAAGGAGACTGTGAGACCATCACGGTTAAGGGAAAAACAATCGACGTATGCGGTGTGGACGATCCGACAAGACTTTATGAAAGAGAGTTTAAGGAGCAGCTTGATAACGCATATTCAAAAACCACAGACGGTCATTACAAGATTCTTCTGACACACAGACCCGAGAGGACAGATCTTTATTCTATGTACGATTTTGATTTGATTCTCGCGGGGCATGCCCATGCAGGTCAGATTATGATTCCTTTTATTAAAAAGGGCCTCTTTGCACCCAATCAGGGAATCTTTGCAAAGTATGTAAGCGGTACCTATACACTGGAAAACGGAAGCGTTTTGATTGTCAGCAGAGGACTTGCAAGGGAAAGCACCAAGGCGCCGAGATTCTTTAATCATCCGGAAATAGTGGTTATTGATTTATAAGACATAGTTTTTTCTCGTATTTTTAACCGAAATTTCACAGTTTCTATTGTAAAATGTTAATTAATTAACAAACTTTGGCGGGGTTGAATTAGTAACGGCCACATTTTATAATAGTATAGATAACGTCAAAAACAGAGGTGTTTATGGATAACAATCAAAACAATTCAAATAAAAACAATAACCGCAGATCCGGCGGTTTTTTGACATATTTGATAATCTTCATGTTGATAACTCTTTTAGCAATATGGATTGTCAGATTTTTCAAAAACGATTCTTCATCGGAGATTACATATAATGAATTTCTCAAGATGGTGGATGAACAAAAGGTAGAGAAAGTCATTATTCATGCGGATACAATCGAAATTCAGGAAGTGAACGATGAAAAGAAGATAACCGATTTGTTCTTCGGTTCATCAAAAGCTTCGCTCTATACCGGAAAAGTCGAAGAGGATGAGACGCTTACAAACAGACTTTTGGAAAAAGGAATAGAGGTTGAAGGCGAGATACCCGACAATTCCCTTCAGGTGTGGTATTTCATTTTCTCATACGTTCTTCCGATTGTTATTTTCCTTGGAATCGGATTTCTTATTTTCAGAAGATTCAGCGGGTCGGATGGCATCGGCGGAGTTATGAATGTCGGAAAGTCCAATGCCAAGGTATATGTTCAAAAAGAAACAGGCAAAACATTTAAGGATGTAGCCGGTGAAGATGAAGCCATCGAGTCACTTCAGGAAGTGGTTGATTTCCTTCACAATCCCGACAAATACGTAAAGATCGGTGCAAAGCTTCCCAAGGGTGCGCTTCTTGTAGGCCCTCCCGGAACAGGTAAGACGCTTCTTGCCAAAGCGGTTGCAGGCGAAGCACATGTTCCTTTCTTCTCTCTTACGGGTTCTGATTTCGTGGAACTCTATGTCGGTGTCGGTGCTTCCAGAGTAAGAGATTTGTTCAAGGAAGCAGAGAAAAATGCTCCCTGTATTATTTTCATAGATGAAATCGATGCAATCGGTCGAAGCCGTGATTCAAAATACGGCGGCGGCAACGAAGAAAGAGAGCAGACACTCAATCAGCTTCTCTCCGAGATGGACGGTTTTGACGGAAAGAAAGGAATTATCATCCTTGCCGCTACCAACAGACCTGAAATACTTGACAAGGCTTTGCTTCGTCCCGGTCGTTTCGACAGAAGAATTATTGTTGAAAAGCCTGATTTAAAGGGAAGAGTTGAGATTTTAAAGGTTCATGCCAAGGATGTTAAACTTGACGAATCCGTAGACTTTGATGAAATCGCACTTGCAACAAGCGGTGCGGTAGGTTCGGATCTTGCCAACATGATTAACGAAGCTGCCATCAACGCCGTAAAGAACAAGAGAGAATTCGTATCGCAAAAAGATCTTTTCAATGCAGTCGAAGTGGTACTTGTCGGCAAAGAAAAGAAAGACAGAATATTGAGCGAACAGGAAAGAAAAATTGTGTCTTATCACGAGGTCGGACATGCACTTCTTTCAGCGCTTCAAAAGAATTCCGAACCCGTTCAGAAGATTACGATTGTTCCCAGAACCATGGGCGCTCTCGGCTATGTAATGCAGGTTCCCGAAGAAGAGAAGTATCTTAATTCCAAAGAAGAACTTCATGATATGATAGTCGGACTTCTCGGCGGACGTGCGGCGGAAGAACTGGTATTCGGTTCCGTAACAACAGGTGCATCAAACGATATCGAAAAAGCAACAGGCATCGCAAGAAGCATGGTTACACAGTACGGTATGAGCGAGAAATTCGGTCTTGTCGGACTTGAAACCGTGGAGAGCAGATATCTTGACGGAAGAACAGTATTGAACTGTGCTGACAAGACGGCTGCCGAAGTAGACAACGAGGTTATTGCAATCCTTGCCGGATGTTACGAGGAAGCAAAGAAACTTCTTTCGGAAAACCGCGATATTATGGATAAAATTGCCGCTCATCTTATCGAGAAAGAGACCATTACAGGCAAAGAATTCATGGAAATTTACTGCGCCGAAAAAGGCATTCCCGTTCCCGAGCCCAAGAATTACATCAACAAATCCAAAGTGGATGTCAAGGTGAATGACGAAACCACGACAAGCGACGAGAACAAGGATTCCGATTCCGCAAAAGAAGCTAATGACGACTCGAACGAGACAGCAAATTCCGATGCCGAAAATGAAGCAAAGGATGAAGTAAAATCCGAATCGGAAAACACTGAGATTGCATCCAAATCCGAAGAATCTTCCGAAAAAGAATCGGATGAAAAAAACGAAGCTTTAAAAGCATTTGAAGATGAATTAAGCGAAGAAGAAAAGGCTGAAATCGAAGAGATGGAAAAAGCCAAAGAAGAAATCAGCAAGGAAATCTTCAATCGTATTAAAAACAGAGCATTCAAATTTGAAGACGAAGACGAGGAAAAATAATTCGGGAGTCTGAATGAACAGCGAACAGATCAAGCAGGAACTTGATAAACTCCCAAAGAGTCCCGGCGTCTATTTGATGCACGACTCAAAAGGCGGAGTAATATATGTGGGTAAGGCCGTAAACCTGAGAAATCGGGTGCGGTCTTATTTTCGCATTTCAACAAAGAAGACGCTAAAGATTCAAAAGATGGTCAGTCTCATAGACCATTTCGACTATATTTTAACCGATACCGAACTTGAAGCTTTGGTACTCGAAAACAATCTGATTAAGGAATATTCTCCCAAATACAACACGCTTTTAAAAGATGATAAAACATATCCCTATATCAAAGTTACAATGGGAGACATGTATCCGAGACTTGTTTTTTCAAGAAGCATGAAGAAAGACAAGTCGAGATATTTCGGGCCTTACGCATCGGCGGGTGCGGTAAATGACATGATAGAATTTTTAAGCAAGATTTATCATATCAGAACCTGCAATAAAGCTCTTAACGGAGAAAAAGCAGTTGAGAGGCCGTGCCTTAATTACCACATGAAGCAGTGCGACGGACCATGCATGGGTGAGATTTCGCCGGAAGAATACAGTGAAAATATCAAGAAAGCACTGGTGTTTTTAGGCGGCAATTACGATCCTCTTTTAAAAGAAATAGAAGCCAGGATGAATGAGTATGCCGAGAAACTCGAATTCGAGGAAGCGGCAAAATACAGGGAGCTTTTAAAGAGCGCCGTAAGCATAGCGCAAAAGCAGAAGATTACCGATTTTGACGGCGAGAACAAGGACTATATCGGAATCGCAAGAAGCGAGAGCGATGTTCTTATACAGGTATTCTTTGTAAGAGAAGGAAAGCTTATCGGAAGAGAGCATTTCTACATGAAGGGTGCGCTTGAAGAAACGGATGAGGAAACAATCTCGAGTTTCATAAAGCTTTATTATGCGGGCACTCCGTTTTTACCCAAAGAAATATATGTTCCGGTTTTGCTTGAGGAGACCGACCTTTTGGAAAAATGGCTCGGTGAAAAAAGAGGCGGAAAGGTCGTTATCAAAGCACCGGTTAAAGGACAAAAAGAAAAGATGCTCGAGCTTGCTCACCAGAATGCGGTCATGCTAATAAAGCGAGACGAAGAGAAGCATAAAAACGAGGAAGCAAGAACAAGAGGCGCAATTGAAGAACTCGCACGTCTTTTGAATATCGAAAAAGCAGAGAGAATCGAATCGTATGATATTTCCAACACGCAGGGATTTAACAGCGTCGGCTCGATGGTTGTTTACGAGGGCGGAAAACCGAAGAAGAGCGATTACAGGAAATTCAGATTAAAGACGGTGGAAGGCCCCGATGATTATGCTTCGATGTATGAAGTCTTATACAGAAGATTTTCTCACGGCATTACGGAGAGGGCGGAAGACAACGAAACGAGCTTTTCTATATTCCCGGATCTGATTCTTATGGACGGCGGTCTCGGACAGATACATATCGCGGAAAAGGTACTCGAAGAACTTAATGTCGACATACCGGTCTGCGGCATGGTAAAGGATGACAGGCACAGAACCAGAGGACTTCTTTTCAAAGAAAAAGAGATTCCGATGGACATCCATTCGGAGTGCTTTAAATTCGTCACGAGAGTTCAGGATGAGGTTCACCGCTTTGCAATAGAATATCACAGATCGCTTCGTACCAAGGCACAGGTTCATTCGATACTTGATGATATTCCCGGTATCGGTCCGAAGAGGCGAAAAGCGATAATGAAACATTTCCCGACCATGGAAGAGCTAAAGAGTGCGGATGTTGAAAAGATAGCCGAAATAGACGAGATTCCGCAAAATGTGGCACAGGATATCTACAATTTCTTCCATCGCGAAGAAGGATAAATAAGACGGGAAACAAAAGTTTTCGCTGCATAAAGAGAATGTCGCATAAAATATTGTTTTAGTATATAATTATTAAGTCACATCACTTTTAAAATCATAAAAGAAAAGAGGGTTATTATGGCAAGTGTAAGTTTGACAAAGATTATCGAAAAGATGAAACTTGAGGCTTTAACACCTGAGATTGATATTACCGGAATTAAGATCAAACAACCTGATATTAACCGTCCCGCACTTCAGCTTGCAGGATTCTTCGAGCATTACGAAGCAACAAGACTTCAGGTTATCGGTTTCGTTGAATACAAATATATGATGGAACTTTCGGATGAGAGAAAGGAAGAGATTTACAGCAAACTCTTAAGTTTTCCGATTCCCTGTATTGTTTTCTGTCGTGATCTCGTTCCCGATGAACTTTTCATGAAAAAAGCCATAGAAAACAATGTTCCTCTTTTTATGACAAAGAAAACTACATCCGCATTCATGGCAGAGCTTATCAGATGGCTTAATGTCAAGCTTGCTCCCTGTATCTCCGTTCACGGCGTATTGGTCGATGTTTACGGCGAAGGCGTATTGATAGTCGGCGAGTCCGGCATCGGTAAATCCGAGGCTGCTCTTGAGTTAATCAAGAGAGGACACCGTCTTGTAACGGATGATGTTGTCGAGATCAGAAAAGTCAGTGAGGATACTCTTATCGGTACGGCACCCGAGACCACCAAGCATTTTATCGAACTTCGCGGTATCGGTATCGTGGACG
>DFEM01000162.1 GCA_002369155.1 Lachnospiraceae bacterium UBA3802
ATCTTCTTGTCTGGTGTCCGAAATGCACACCTGCCTCGAGTAACTGTTTCATTGAAATAACGCTCATTTAATTTTCCTCCTTGGTTTTTCCTCCGCATGTTTCAACATCAAGGATAACCTGATTCAGGCACCAATCCTTATAACCACATGCGTGTGTTTTAGCGCAACGCTTGAATTATAACATAACAAAACCCCTTATTGCAAGGGGTTTATTTAAAGTTATTCTTTTTCAAAACATTCGCGAAATGCATTTATATTCTTGCCGTTTTCGCTTCCGTATATCGCAAAGCATATTTCGTCAAAAAGATAACCGTAGCCTTCATCTATTATAACCTGACGGAAATACTCTGCCACTTTTTTCGGGGAATTACCGAAAGCACCGCATCCCCACGCTCCGAGAACTACATTTTTATATCCGTATTTTGCGGCAGCTGCAAGTGTTATCCTTATTCTCCTTATAAATGTATCTTCTATCAGGCGATCAGATGCCAGGATGGCCGCTCCGTATCTGTTTGGAGCAGGTGCCGTAATTACGCCGAGCAAAACCGGAACTTTTAGCAAATTGTATTTTTCATCCCTGAAAACAATCACATTAGGAGAAATTAACATATAATCGGATTCAACCATATTGGGATGAGTATTGTTGTGAATATACATCTTAGATGCTTTTTTAGATGTAATTGATGCATACAAAGTACTGCATCTGCAAAGTGCCTCTTCCTGAGCATTGGCACCAAGTTTAAATCCGCCTCCTGGATTGTGTGCATTTGCAAAATTCATAACCAAAGCTTCATCATATTGTCTGCCTGCTTCAAATGAATCCTTATTTACGACGCTTATCTTACACATAACATCTTTCTTAAGGTCCGTCATTTTATCAGCAAGCAATTCTTCGCCGTCACTTGGAGAAATAACAATCACATCCTCTGTATCTACATCAGGAAATATGATTTCTTTCTCATTCAGGATATATTTGCCTTCTTTGGTAATTCGAAGAGTTTCGTTTGCTATAGAAATATTGTTCATAAATCAATTATTGTTCACCGCATAAATATTTTGCAATGGTATCAAAATCAGAGCCTTTCGGAATATCATACTGTCCGACTCTCAATCTCTTGTCATAACCGTTTGCACAAAGATATTTATTGAATTCAATATCGTCATCTACCAAACCCGCATCTTTTACGGCAGCTGCTGCAGATTCGGAACTCATACCCGACTTTACTTCCACGCTTACGGTATCCGTACTTTTAACTGTCTTGTCTGTGTTAGAAGTTTTATCTGTATTGTCTGAATTTGAATCTGCGGATTTATCATTAGCATTATTGTTTGTTTGAGCATCTGCAGTTTTATTAGCATCATTATTCAAATTTGATTTATCATCATCAGTGTTCTTTGTGTCAGCACCTTTGTTAGAAGAATCGGATACGTTTGCAGAATTATTATCCGCATTACCGGTCGAATCCTTACTGTTATTCGCATTATCTGTAGAAGTTGATGATTTATCATCTTCAACGCCGGTCGAATCTTTGCTTCCATTTAAATCATCTGTAACAGTTGATTTATCATCAGAATTGCTGTTCAATTCCGCATCGGAGTTCGAAGCTTCAATACCGTTGCCGTTTTTATCATCTGCCGAACTGTTTGCAGAATCCTGATTCGAATTCTTATCATCTGAAACAACCTGCGTATCGGATGTATTTGCAAGTCCGTTGTTGGCTGAAGGTTGTGTAAGCGTTGTACTCTCTACCATGCCAAGCTCTTTGGCTCTTTTGATGACATCGTCATCCGACATTGCTTTATTGTTAAATTTTCCTGCTATGATTAAAACAAGGGAGGCTACTATTATGCCGACGCCGATACCCTTTAAGTAATTTCTAATATTCATCTTTCACACTCTTTACATTTTAGCCAAATCAATTACAAGTTTAACTTCACCGATACCGAGTCCCAGTTCTTTTGCGATTGCCACATTGCTCTTGCCTTCTTTATACAAACGCAATATCTCTTCGTTGTGATTGCTTGCATAATTAACGTTCTCGGATGTTCTTCTGACTGTCTTTTTGACCGCTCTTTTTTGAGTTTCCTTCGGAGCGTTTAACTCCTGCCTGTTTTTGTTGAACTCTTCTTCCATCGCATTAAGCTTGTTCTTTTCAAGTTCAATTTCATTTTCTTTTTTCTCAAATTCGGTTAAAAGCGCACTCTTATTCTTTTCAAAATCGGCTTTTGCTTCATCTTTGGCATTCTCGATAGCCTTAAGGGTATTCTTTACTTCCTTGGAAGTGCTTTCAATCTGAGCCTGACTCTTTAAAATATCATCATGCTTGTCATTTAACATATTATAAAGAAATACGGCTTCATCATGATTCTTGTTGATGTCACCCAAAACGGTATCACCGTATTCGGTAACTGCCATAATCTTTTCGTTTGATATTCTCTCAAGTCCCCTCTCTGCTTTTTCCATATATTCGGAAACTTCTTCTTCAAGGGAATCTTTAAGAGTATCTTTGTATTTTTCTACTTCTTTTTCAATTAATTCTTTTATATGCTCGGTTTCTTTCTTTTCTTCCCAGCTTGTTTTTGTCTTGGTTTTCTCAGGAATGAAAAAGCCACCGATAAGGCAGGCAACACCGATTATAAGTAAAATAATTTCAAGTAAAGTCATTTTTGCTCCTTTTATAACGATGACATCTTAATATCGGCTCTGTCTTTGTAGAATCTGCAATATTTGCAATCTGATTTTACAGTCATCTGTATATCGTTGATGCAAATCTTTGTTCCCGCAAAAACAACATCGCGAACTATAACCTGCGAAGAGGTCTCGCTTGTAAGCGAATCTTTGATATCATCAAGTTCTTCGGCATATTCTTCTCTTTGCTTCATAAGCGTGGAAGCTGCTTCCGACATATCTTTAATATTCTTTATGGTATCGGGTGACAATTTTACGCCCTTGGCAATTTTCTGTTTGAATGCATCCAAAACAGGAAGAATCTGAGCAAGATTCTTTGATATTCTTTCCAGTTCGGAATTAAGGAAATCGATTCTTTGTTTCATAGCGGGGTCAAGACCAAGCTGAACCACGGTGTCGCTTCCCATCTGAGAACCGAGACTCTTAACCGTAATTGAATCTCTTGCAGATACAAAACTTCCGGAAATATTGCCTTTTCTTCCGTCCACGATTACTTCGGTACGTGCGGAAACTGTGGAATGCATTATGGCTTCGGTCTGGATAAAACCGCCGGCTGCCAATTTGGCATTTTCGACATATTTGCAGATTATGTTTCCGTCTGCAGAAATATTGCCTTTGCCCATTCCGTTTATGCCTCTTGCGATGGTGATATTTCCGCCTGCATGAATAATCGCACCTTCAACCACACCTGCTATCTCAATATTTCCCGTAGCTTTAACGGTAAAATTGGAATTGACGTTTCCGTTAATCTTAACAGAGCCGTCATAATCAATATCACCCGTCGAAGCATCTACATTTTCAACTTCAAAAACATTGGAGACGAAAATCTTTCCTTCGACAAGCATTACATGGCCGGACACTTCGGAATAAGCAATTGTCTTATCTTCATTCAATACAACATTTCTTCCGAATTTAAGCATAAGCTTTTTAACGTCTCTGGGTTTAACAAAGCCGTTTGTTACATCAAGACCGCCTTCACCGGGATCTTCTCTTGTAAGCTTTGCAAGTACATCACCTTTTTTGATGTGATTGACGGTATTAAGATTAAAGAAATCCACACTTCCGTCTTCATTAACAGTAGGTTTTGCACGTAAATCCGTATTGAAAAAATATTCTATGGACGCATCGGTTCCGTGACGAACTTCTTTGCCTCTGGCAAGAACGAAATCCTTGCAATATTCTCTGTTTTGAATGTATTTTTCAATGGCATCGGTATCTATTCCGTATACAACATTGGCGGAATTAAGGTCCGCGATGATATCTTCGCGACTCAAAAGATTGCCCCCGACACTCGGAGGATAAAATCTGCAAATCGCTTCCATCTTATTCGGAGAGATAGTAACACTGATCATCTCTCTTTCAGGATATCTTTTAACATCATCAAGAGTAATGGTTCCTTTGTCATGAATCTGCATTATCTTTTTGTTAAGATCTGCGATATCAAATTCAATACCCTTTTTGTTAAGGTAATCCGCAAGTTCATTGATATTCAAAGGCGTACCTTCACCGGTATGCTTGTAAATATGTAAAAGTGTCCCCTGCGGTGTCATTTCAAGCTGAAAATATCCGTTCATATGTAACCCTCAATAAATTATCAGTCAAAAACCATCGTGTACTTTCCGAGTATTCCCTTCATCTTGTTTAAAGCCTTGGTGTGAAGCTGGGAAACACGGCTTTCGGAAACTTCCAAAACATTGCTTATTTCTTTAAGTGTAAGTTCTTCGTAATAATAAAGAACCACAACACTCTTTTCTTTCTCAGTCAATACTTCAAGCGCATCTACAAGTTTTCCTTTAAGTTCATCCTTTAAAAATGCATTTTCAGGAGAATCAAAATGTCTGCTTGCTCCGGCGGATTCATTGGAAATATCGGCACCTGTTTCAAGATATTCGTTAAGCGAAACAACATTGCTGACTTTGCATTGTGTCTGCCAGTCTACGAGTTCGTCTTCGCTGATGCCGACTCTTTTTGCAATCTCATCTTCAGTCGCAGGTCTTCCGAGTTCGTTTTCAAGTTCACGCATTGCTGTATCAAGCTGTCTCTGGCGCTGTCTTACCGTTCTCGGAATCCAGTCGAGTTTTCTTATCTGATCGAGAATGGCACCTCTTATTCGAAGCGATGCATAGGTTTCGAATTTGACATCTTTTTCTTTATCAAATTTGTCAATTGCATCTATAAGTCCGAAAACGCCGTAACTGCAAAGATCCTCATAATCAACACTGTAACCTAAATACATGCTGAGTCTTCCTGCTACGACCTTTACCAAAGGGACATATTCCAATATGAGTTTTTCTCTGGCAGCGTCCGATTTTGTTCTTCTGTAATCATCCCATAATTTCTTTTTTGTAATCTCGTCCATTCCCTAAAATCCCCAATCAGTTTTCCTGTTTATCTTTTTCGAGCACCTGACCCTCCTCGGATACAGGTTCTTCAGCCTCTTTTTTATTCATGAAATCCACAATAATTTTCATCGCTAGAACGCCGATGAAATAAAAAACAAAAAGAACAATAAACAAAACAAGCAAAGTTGTTATCAAATCCTGATTCGTAACATATAACGTAATGCTTGTAATGGCGCCGGCAAGTAATGTAATAAAAGCGGGCAAAAGCTTAATCTTCTTCATCTAAATCACCTTTTCATCCTTACCTACGGCCCTTATGACAAAATCGCCGTTTTCCGGGTAAAAAATAACCGTTCTACCGAAATTCAGTCCCGTATCCTCCGCCAAAAGAGGAATACCGAGTTCCTGAAGTTTTTTCTTTGAAGCCGCAACGTTTTGTTCACCCACGCGAACCATGTCGGATTTGTTTTGAAAAGTAAACATCTGTGCTCCGCCTGCAATCTTGGCTACAAGTCTTGATTTGGATGCCCCCTGTTTAACAAGTTCGGCAACAAGTTCATCTATACCGGTATCAACAAATTTATATGTATTTGTATTATTTTTTATTCTGGTCGAATCCGGAAGCATCGCGTGTGCCAATCCGCCGATTTTAAGAATCGGATCTCTGATGGCTATGCCTACGCAGGAACCGAGTCCCAGTGTGGTGACACCGTCCGGTGCTTTACAGGTCTTAAGGTCGGCCATTCCTACCTTAATTATTTCTGACATTAAATAAATCCCCTAAATGTTACATTCCTATCGAAGTGAAAATCTTATCATAACTTTCCAAATCGGGAACAAGGATAAAATATCCGTTAAGTCCCTCGGAAAATTCATTTTCGATAAGCAAAATTTTATCGCCTATAAGGCCGAATTCTATCGCCGGCACGGAAAGTATCGCTCCAGCCATATCGATGCAAAGAGCAGGTACCGAAGGATATATTGAAAGGTTTGTGAGTGAAGAAAGCGAATTAAGATAGGAAGCCGTAATGATATTTCCTATTTCCTTAAGCGCCGACTGCTCAATCTCATCAAAATCACCGTCCGAAGGATTTGTTCCCATAAGCATTGCGATAAGTCCTTTTGCGGAATCTTTTTCCAAAAGAAACATTATGGATCCGGTAATATCACCCTGAACCATAAGATAAATTCCTGCCATAATCTGTTCTTCGCCGCCGAGTATGGAACCCACATCCTTAAAATCCAGGAGGCGTACCTGAGGCACCGACATATCGACTTTCTTGTTTAACATATGCGCAAGTGCAGTTGTTGCATTCCCACAGCCGATATTGCCGATTTCCTTTAATACATCAAAGTACACAGTGTTTTCTGAGTTTAAATCTATTTTAGCCATAATTGCTACCCCATATATTAAAGTTAAAGAGCTTAATCATTTAAGATTTCATTAATATCCAGAAGTGAAATCAATCCGTTTTCTGTCTTGCCCACACCCGAAAGGAAGTTTTGAATTCCTTCGGATGTGCTGTGAAATACTTTCTCTACATCGTCCGACGAAACATTTGCAACTTCTCTGACTTCGTCAACGATTATACCTACCGACTCGCCTTCATACTTTAAAATAATAATTCTGAAAGATTTTGTCTCCTCGATTTCCTCGATACCCATTTTGAGTCTTAAAGAAAATACTGGAATTACTTCACCTCTCAAATTGATAACCCCTTTTATGTATTCGGGCGCTTTGGGAACTCTGGTGATATGCTGCATTCTGACAATATTGTCAACATACTTTATATCTATACCGAAAAACTCGTCCCCGAGACGTATTTTTATATACTGAGTTACTTCAGAACTGATAGCTAATTCTTCCATGTCAAACCTCCTTAAATCAAAGCGTTCGCGTCAAGAATGAGCGCTACTTCGCCGTCACCGAGAATCGTCGCACCGGAAATAAGTTTTGTAGTTCCGGCATATTTGCCCATGGGTTTGATAACTATTTCCATCTGACCGATAAGTTCGTCAACTACCAAACCTGCAAGTCGATCGCCTTTCTTAGCAATGAGTACTATCATATCGTGATTGCCGTCATCGCTTTCTTCTAGATCGAGAATTCTGTTTAATCTGACAAGAGGAATTACCGTACCTCTTAAGTTAATAACTTCCTTGCCCTGAACCTTCTTCACATCGGCGGGAGTTATGGATTCGATGGTCTGGATTGCACCAAGTGAAATCGCATATTTTTCGTTTCCTACAACTACCATCAATGCCTGAATGATTGCAAGTGTAAGAGGAAGTCTTATGATAAATGTCGATCCTTCTCCGAGTTTGGTCTTAACTTCGATTTCACCGCTTAATGCTTCAATCTTTGATTTGACAACATCAAGACCTACGCCTCGACCGGATACATCGGATACAACTTTCGCAGTTGAGAATGAAGGCTGGAATAAAAGATCGATGACTTCCTTGTCTGACATTACTTCTGCCATTTCGGGTGTAATCTTGCCTTTTTCAATGGCTTTTGCCTTAACTGCTTCAATATCGATACCGTTACCGTCATCTCTTACTTCGATAACTACGTTGTTACCGTCCTGATAAGCATCAAGGAAAATTGAACCGACTTCGGGCTTGCCGCGCTGTGCTCTTATTTCGGCACTTTCAAGACCATGATCTGCCGAGTTTCTTAAAAGATGCATCAGGGGATCGCCGATTTCATCAACCACGGTACGGTCAAGTTCGGTATCTTCACCTGTCATGTAAAGTTCCATTTTCTTGTTGAGTTTCTTGGAAAGATCTCTTATCATTCTGGGGAACTTGTTGACTGTATTTTCAATGGGTACCATTCGAACCTTCATAACCGATTCGTGAAGGTTGGTGGTTACGCTTTCAAGGTATTCAATCTGTTCGTTAAATGCAAGATTCGAAGAACCTACCACGCTTCCTGCTACGGAAACAAGCGAGTTTTTGGAAATAATAAGTTCGGAAACAAGATTCATCAAAGAATCAAGTTTTTCAATATCAACACGAACCGTTCTGTTGACAACGGGCTTTCCTGATTTCTTGTCGGGTGCATTCGAAGAAGAATTTGTTTTGGCAGGTGCCTGTGTCGGAGCCGAACTTACTGCTGGCTTTTCTTCAGCTACCGCAGGAACGCCTTCATTGACAGTCTCTTCTGCTTTTTCTTCTTCCTCACCGTTTAAATCAACTTCGCCGCCGACGGCATCTTCGATTTCGGATACATATTTAATGGCTGAAATAATCTGATCCAAAGGTTTATCCGACATAAAGATAACCGAAAAATCAAATCCAAAGGATTCATCTTCGATATCCTGTGCGGAAGGAACCGATACGACAACTTCACCGAGTTCTTCCAAAGCCTTGAAAACAAGAAATGCTCTTGCTGCCTTAAGAAGACAAGCTTCCTGAATGTAAACGGTTATTCCGTAAGCTTTAATATTGTTCTTTGCACCTTCGGCAATTACTGTTTTAACGGAATCGTCAATCTTAATATCACGCCATTTTGCTTTGGCTGAATCTTCTTTTGCAGATTCCTTTTCCTCTTTCTTTGATTTCTTTTCGGATTTTTTTGTTTTCTTTTCTTCTTTGGGTTCTTCGCCCTTCTTTGCATTCAGAATATCATTCAATCCTTTAACCAAAGGCTCATTGTCATTTGTACCTTCATCGGCTGTTTCCTGAATTGTGGTGAGATATTCTTCAAGTGCATCAAGGCATTTGAAAAGAAGGTCGATCATATCGGAATCAACCTTAATGTTTCCGTTTCTTACTTCGGAGAAAACATTTTCCATATCATGAGTAAGAG
>DFEM01000107.1 GCA_002369155.1 Lachnospiraceae bacterium UBA3802
CACTAAGCTGTCTGGCCAGCGCAAAACCCAGCTTGCCGCAGCCGACGATCACTATCTTCATATGAGTATCCCCTCCCTATGAAATCGCATACGGGGAGTATTTTAACATAATTACGGATTATCTGCCATCACTATGTCTGAACAGACAGCTGCTTTTCAGGTTCATTTATCTCTGACGGAACGGCCATCTTATCACTCAAACAAGTCATCTAAATCATGATCCCATTCCTTTGTCTGCCAGATTTCACACCGTGCCTGCAGCCTTGCCAGCTTTGCCTCCTCGCTGCCAAGTTCCGACTTAGGGTGATACATAAAATCAAGCCCCCCAAGTTCCTGCAGTCTTTTAAAATGTTCCTTCCCGATGGCAACATATACCGCATAATTATCGTCCGGAAAACACCACCCTCCGCCGTCCCAATAATACGACCGGATATAGGCAACATCATCAGGCGTAATCCCTTCGTCAAAATGCAGATTCTCTACATACACGCAGACCTGTCCATAATATCCATTTTCAGCTGCTGCCACATACTCATATATGCCATCCTCCACTTCACGGGCGACTGCATTTTCAGAATGAAAACAATCAGGAAGATGTAATTCCTTCGCGAAATCTCTTCGCAGCACCTTCTTCCCTGACTTTTTGTTCTTCTTTTTGGTCTTTCTCATACAAAATACCCCCCTGTGTTTTATTGCTATAACCATGTAGCTGCTTATCACAGTCATGACCACCTGCTATCGTGCAGGTAAGAAAAAGAAAGATTAGCTTTTGACAGTCTCATCCTTGTCTTACAATAAGAATAATAAAACAAGAGCCTGTGCAATATTGCACAAGCCCTTGTATTCGTGTTATTACCGGATAAAAAGCTTTTTCACATCTCTTTAATATGCTCCGCCATCACTTCGCCAAGCTTTTTCTGGTTCTCCGCATCCAGATGTACTCCGTCCGCATCACTGACCTGCACATACTGTGCTGCATCCAGATACTCACATCCATACATCTCTGCCAAAGTCTTATACCACCCGGCAAGCTCCCCTGAAACCTTTACTGCATTCTCATAGCCGAAACTGTCCCCCAGCCAGGAATCCTTTATTGCATCCGAAACTGTCGGCGGCGATACCAGCAGGACCTTGAAAGAATCCTTACATCTGAACCGGTTATAACTCTGCACCTTTTCCAGCATTATCTGCATTTCGCCTGCAATGTCCATCGCAGAATATGCAAACTTACGCTTACAGTCATTGCAGCCCAGCATGATGATAAATATGTCATAGGGCGTATGGGACTCCATACACGGTCCGATATACTTAAGTCCATTCTTCTCACCCTCTGCCGGATCATCCGTAGCAATGGTGCGACCGTTCTGTCCCTCTTCAATGACAGCGTATCCATCACCCAACACCTTCTGCATAACCTGCGGCCAGCGGGTATCCTCATCAAAGCGCACCCTGTTGGCCGGATCAAATCCCCAGGTAAGAGAATCCCCGAAGCAGATGATGCGTTTTTTGGTATTGGTTGTTTTTGATTCTGTGGCTGACATGGCAGGCTCCTTTCAAATCATATTACATCTTTGACGGCTCTTTTCGATACGGTGAAAAATCAAGATATAATTCTTCCAAAACACTCTCATCATTACTCTTTCCAATCAACCGTTCCAACAGTTCTTCAGGATCCGGCTGACCTATCACAGATCTATATAACTGCAGTATTTTCAAGTTTTTATGATACTTTTCAACCTCACTATCCATGGCAAAATACGGAACAATTCTTGTAATTTTCGCATAATGACATTTTCCATCCTCTTTATATGGCAAAATCCAATTGGGTATCATACCGCAGTTGATCAACGGATTTTTATTGTTTTCCACCCACAACTCTCTAACCTTTTCAAACAGCCTGTCAAAGAATTTTTCTGTCGTCAGTTCAAATTCACTTTCACCTGCGTATTTTTCGACAAGTTTCCGCCTTATCACAAAACAATTCCGTCTATTGATACGTCCTTCCCTCTGCTCAAAATCCACAGGATTCGAAGGCAGGTTCCAATGGATCACTTTATCTGCATAAGCGTGAAAGTTTAATCCTTCCTGCCCCATTGAAGTAGTCGCAAATACAAACGGGGCAAAAGGAGAGTTATATGCTTTCTGTAGATTCTTTATAGCATTAATCTTATCATCATCCTTACTGGATCCGATGCCTCTTGCAAAGAAAGATCGTTCTTTTTCTGTAGTATAATGATCCTTTTCTTTTAACAATATATCCAGATTTGAAGATTTGATAAAACCAAATTCTTCATCTCCGTCTGATTTTGCGGTCATATAATCATATTCTTCGAGAACTTTATCAAGTCGTCCCATCTTGCTATATTCTTCAATATATTGAATGTGGTTCTTAGCATCTGTAGACAAAAGGTTTTCTTTGATATTACCTTTAACAGTTTGAGACCAAACAGCAAGAATTGATGTTATATCAGATTTTATAAGACTATGCCAAAGCTGCCACACTCGCTTTTTATTGTTATTGTCTATCAGTTCTGATATTTGTTTTAATATAGCTTCTCTTATAGCATCTATCTTACTGATGATTTTTTTCTTTTCGTCGGCAGTGTACTCTTGCCATTTCGGAAAAACAGTATACAGTAACCTTCTGCGTACTTCATAGGAAATCAATGTGGCAATTCCTCGTGGAATCATGGCCCAGGCAGAAAAGATAATAGTCTTCCCATAACCGTAATATTCTTCAAAAGCCCCCTTTAATTCGTCCTGTTTCACTGCAAGCGGCGGTATCCAGAGTAATGAACCAGCTCCGGGCTTATTCGCGTTTTCCTTTTTATCTTCCAGTTGCAGGATACGATAAAGCATCTCCCTGAACACACCATGGTATTCTCCGCAAAATGAGGTATAGCATTCAAAATCATCCTTTTTCAGAATCGAAAAGTCTGTTTCAGGTATGGCCGCCTCTTTATACTTTTTTAAAAAAGATTGTTTGACCTTATATCCATCATTTATTTCATCAGCCGAATGGCTTCCCCCGCCCGGCATAAAGCTTAATGCATAAGGAATCTGTTTAGCATATTTTACTGCCTCGGATCGCGAATCTATCAGTTCCGTTAATTCGTCCACATATTCTGCCAATTCAGCAATTCTCCCTGACACACATTCCTCATCTTCCCTCTTCTTGTCTATTTGTAATGAATTCAATTCACGAACAACAGAATTTCTCTCCATTCTGGTAAAGTATTTAATCATCTCAGCTTCAAACTCATTTTTTAAGGTACTAACATCATTTAATTTTTTTTGCCCTAATGAATATTCTTTTACCGAATTCTTATATACCTTAAGTTTTTCAGACAGAGTCCCGCTTTCTTGCAGAAAATTACATACTGTCTCTATCGTTTCCTTTCTTAGGGATCCTTCCGCCTTCTCATCTTCATCTTCTTCCGAATATAACTTAAAAGGGGTAGCTGACAGCATTAGAATTCTTGTATTTCTTCCAGCTTCATGTGAAAAAATCTCTTCAATGATAGCCGATTTTGTATCCTTAAAACTGTCGCTAATTTGACCACAATACACAAAATGATACCATAGTAAGACTACCGCATACGAAATGTCATAGTTATCTATTTCTTTTTCTTTTAAATACTCCCACAGCCCATATTCCGGCTCTATACTCAATTCTTCTGTTTTTTTGAGATGATAGTTCATAAGATTCATCAGCACCATACGAAAAAAACGCTGCTCTTTTTCACTTTCATTATTTTTAATGCCCTCCAATGCCCATTCTTTTATTTCTGCATAAGGATGGTCTGATTTCTTTATCCCTCTTAAATCAACCCCAGATTCATCTCGTAATATGCTATACAACTTCTCCATTTCACTCAGAGCACACTCAGTTCCAATACGCATCACTCTCCATGGATTTACCTTTTCTGGTATAGTATACTCCATTTCCTCGAGCTCGGTTTTATTCTTTTCTTTCCAACCATTAAGTTTTTCTGATATTTCCTCATAATACGGAGAAATTGATTCAACTTCGTACTGACAATCGGGCGATTTATCCTCCATGATAGAACGAACAATATTCCAATGCTTATCTCCCGATAAGATTTTCTTTCTTTCACTATTTGGAACATTTACCTGCAGTAGTTTGCAAATAACATCCTCAAATGTTTCCTTTAAATTACTTTCCCCTTCCTTTGATGCTGCTGTTTCTTTGAGGAGTTTTATTTCTTCATTGCAAATATTACAAATTCTATCTTTATCAATATCCATAAAAACGGCCTCTACCGCTTTATCCTGTTTTTCATCACTCAAGTTGTAAAAATACTCATCTTGATCCTCAAGCCATTTAATATAGCTGTTATTAATCCCAAGTTTCTTCATAAAACTAAGCATTATCATGCGTTGTTTTCTAAAAAAATCCTTGGCTTTTACATTCATATTGGCCCCGTGAATGATATCGGTAAAATTTTGAAACTCATCCATGATAACAAGATCATATGGAATCAGCTGTATAGTAGTGATTGCAAAAGCTTTGCGCAATAAAGCCCATTCTACTTTATTGATTTCTACTTTATTGTTTTTTTTATTCTCTACGGCTTGGCGGTCAAATTCACCAAGAACAGCATCGAATTTCTCCCTAAAAACCTCGATTTTTTCTTCTTTTTCAGAAAAAAGGTCAAATTCTTCTTTATATACCCGGCTATCAATTTCATCAACATCAACTTTATAGCCACACAGTTTTATCATTCGAAAAATATATTCTCGTTCTCTTTTATCACCATCACTATCTACATCGATAGATGTATCCGGTGTCACCGGAAAAACAGATATCGTTATTTTTTTTTCTTTTTCTTCAAGACTCAGCGAACCAGTTTTTCCAGTTGCAGCCTCATATAACCCACACAGGTCCTTCCCACAAATGGACTTATTTTCATCCCTCAAAACCTGTAGATAAAGCATTGTCGATCTGTTTTCCAATTTCGAAAGCGTCTTTTTCGAAAGCGCCTTGCTTCCTTCTTCAGCCTGTATCCCCAATTCTCTTTTATTCTGATCAGCAATATTTAAGTTTGGGCAAAGATACAACACATCAAGCCTGTCTTTTCCTTCCTTAAGACATTGCAACGCAGTTCCCCATATAACGCCCTTAGCCACAAAGGTTTTCCCAAGTCCAACCTCATCCGAACAAAGCATGCGTCTTGCAGGTGGTTTTGCCTGAAACCTGTCCAGGATATGCGCAATTGTTTTTTTCTGGTAATCTGTATAACTATCCATTTTCACACCTGTCCCCCATTTTTAACCATTGTCTGATTCCTTGCCAAAGCATTTTAAAACAGTATGACTCTGTTCTATCATTTTCCCCCAAACAATAATATCTGCTGGCATACATCCCAGCTTTTCGAACACTTTTTCTTGATACTCCTCATTTTTACAGATCCCCTCCAGGACATTTATCCTTCTTTGGAGTTTTTTAAGCTTCATATCTCTTTCCTTTGTCGAAGCCCTCAGAATCTTGTCAAGACTTTCAATTGAAAAGCATTTTTTAAAACCAGCTGTTGATAATACACATTTGCCACTATCTCCTCCGGTTGTTTCAGATGCACTATACTCCCCCGATGCCAGCAAGAGCCAATCTACACTTAATGCCACATTAACCTTTTCATTCAGTATTTTACTTTCATCATCCAATGGATATGATCGACAGTAAGGCGGATAATGATCCCCGTTTAACTCCAGATAGAAATATATTGTACTGCTTCGAAGCAGATCAGCCTTATCCCCTTCAAGTGTCCATTCAGTTTTATTATTTAAATCATTGATTTCGAAAATTGACTTTTGATCATCTAGATTTTCAGGACACATATAGATATTAAAATCATTAGGAACATCATCCCCTTTCCCCCCTTTAATCGCAGCCCATACAGTTTCTTTTTCAATACTGTTTTCGGGTGATTCAACACCAAATGATAAAATAATTCCATCATCTTTTTTTGTAGCAGAAAGTTTTATATGTCCTATTGAGAAAAAAGAGCGTATCCAGTTCCTAAAGTTTTCATATAAATCCGATTCAGTTTCTTTGTTCAAATCGCTGTGCTTATAGTACTTCTCTTTGTACCAGCATTTTTCAGGATCATTAACATTTATAGCAGACTCAAATTCTTCTATATTTTTCTCTGATATTTTGACCAGAACTTCTTTATTTCTTTTAAAAGCACTTTCAGTATAATTAAGAGAGCCTACATATCCCTCGTTTCCGATATGATACAATTTATAATGAGGCATGGAATATTTGGACGCATCCGAACTTTCATCCGGTGAAAAAACAAAAAAACTCCGGGCCCCTTCCTCCTCTTCATTAGCGAGTTCAAATCCTTTCTTTTTCAGTTCAAATGCTGTCGTGTATATTTTTGGATCTTTTTGTTTATTCACCATTCCTCCAGTAATAAACGGTGAAAAAATCCTTGATATTTCTTTGTTTTCAAACTCTTCACCAAACTGAGTTAATATTTCAGGAAATTCTTCTTCACAGTATTCATAGCTCATGATTTCTTTAGCAACCGGCAGACTGTCAAAGTCCAGTTTTTTTCCAATTTGATCCATTATAAAAAATGTTTTTTCATTATTTTCCCTAAGAAGCGAATCCAGCCACCTCCAATCAGACTTCTTCAGGGAATTATCCCCGGACTTCCTGATGCTTCTGTCAAAGCAATAACCATATTCAAGTGCATTCGAATCAGAAAGATTATGACTTCCTATCATTATTCGACAATATGTTTTGCATTCCGCATTCTCACCATTGTCTTTCGGACCATATATCGCTATATATACCTTTGGATGAAAACTGGCTTTTCCCATGTCAACCGGGTAGGCAAATTGCAATGCCACAGCATCCGCAATGGAATACTTTGACTCCGTCGATCGACTACCATTGTTGTAGTAGACAGCAAACTTATTCTTTAAAGTATCCTGTTTGTTTTCAACTTCCCGATTCAACAGTTCTTTAACAATATTATCAAGCAAAGCCTGAGCCTCATCCCTGCTAGAGTTCTCATCTTCTGAATCGTTACACTCCTGATAAAACAGCTCATGCATCAACGCAAGTATTACCCTCGGTTTGAGACTATATGTTAAAAACAAGGCCGCTTTTACTTCATAGTCCTTTACATTATGGTCTTCCTGGAAGCTACTTAAACTGAATGTGTCAATTAAATTCATCTTTTCAGTATTATTCATCTGCATAGTTCTCCAACAAAATAAGATGCACATTTTGTATTCTTTCCAGGCTTTCTTTCAAAAATCTTATTTTGTTTATTGTTATTTTGTATATTGGAATCATCCTTACTATCGTGCTTAGGACGATACTCCCAACGATATGTATCCAGATATTCTGTGCTTTCTCCTCTGTTCCATCCGGTTTCTCCCGACGAATCACTTTCATGGATTATTCTCAAAATTATTTTGTCCGTTCCTTTATTATTTTTTATTGACTCATAAATTTTTCGAAGACACTGCATCTTATCTTTGCATGCACTTTTGTCCTCAAATAATTTTGTCATTCTATCCAATTGTTCTTCATTCCATTCCCAGTTAAACTTTAAGATCAGATTCTCAGCATTATCATTTTCCGATTCGTTGCTTTCACCACGAATCCTTCTTTTTTCGGCCCTGATCAGCTGATTGCTGCGACACTTAATATAATACTGCATTACCGTTGAAAACCTCGCCGCCTCATAGTACCCGTACAGATCCGGATAATGTTTCCTCAATTCCTTTCCATTGATTTTAATACGAAATGTTTCTCCGAGACTCTCAAATACCGGTATATCGAATACCGTTTCAGACGCTGCCGCTGTTTTTTTTACGAATCTATATTCAAATTCATTATTTTCCTTACATAAACATGCATATTTAAGTACTGCTAAATCAAATAACGATGGGGTTGCATCTTTATTAATTGACCTTATAATAAATCCTTTATTATCCTTCAAGTCATATTGCATACCTGACGCAGTCAGACAACGCTGTATCATATCCCTTTTTTCGTAATCACCTAATGCCGGACTGATCTCAATATCATCTCTTTGTTTATTCTTAAAATAATCATGTATTTCCTTATATCTGGATTTCTCTTTCCTATTAGTTTTGAATTCTGCATATTCTTTATTTAATTTGCCCGGAATCTTTTGTTCATCTTTTTCAAAAAAACCATATCGTTCCATAAACCCTCGATAAGTTCCGAATACATTTTCAGCAACATTTCCATGAAATCCCAGTTGCATATTTGCTAAAGACTTTCCCTTAAGTTCCTTAGTGGTTATCTCAGCCAGCATTTCATTAATCTTTTTATAATCTAAGTCTTCCTCTTTTTCTACCCCAATTATAGAAAAAATAATGTAACAATATACTAAATTTGGCATTAATGTACTGATTCCCGGAAACAGTTTTGAAGAAAAATAATCGTTGAGCACCGCAAAGCCAAGCTGGCCTGTTGTATTTTCTCTGTTGAAAATACATGAGAGTTTATTTTTATCACTGATTAGTCCAATAAAACCACTTTTTTCCATTTTTTCCATCGTAATTATTATCCTCTCACTTAGCACCCTTTTTTCAAACAATAATTCACGCTCCACCAAGATTGGCGAGTTGTGAATATTATCAAAATATACTATATTCTACCATACATCTACCATGTTAGCATACCCACACAGTCCTCCTGCGCACCGTCAGGCCGTATATCTTCCCGGCCACCACAAAGCATCCGGCATCGCCTTCATTCCTATCCACTGACCAGCAACGCTATTTTCTTATTCAATCATATATTATACTGTTCATCACACTAACAATATCGCCATCATCTATATTAAACCCATAATACTTTCTATTCTTTACGCGTACTGTGTTCAAATGTGCGAGCTCTTCTATTTCACATATTCTGTATTCTTTTAGTTCCTCATTTTCAACAATGAACTTGTTTATATATAAATCATGCCGATCATAAAATATATAAGCAGGCGTATTCGGAACTTCGCCAAAACAACCATTAAACATTCTTACCAGCTTAAACAGGTATCCTATAAATTTCCTTTCGGAATACAACAGATAAACATGATTTATTCTTTCATGAAAAAGTAACCCTTCTGCTGTTATAACATTAAATTCATTTCCTTTATTTTTAGTAAAGAATGATGCCATTACATCCATTCCATCAATTTTAATTATGCCCGTATCTGAATATGTATTACTATTACAGTCTACTATACCAACTTCGTCATTTAATATAATTGAATGTAATGAATCTATATGAGATAAAAAATCATGCAGTATCTCACTGCTATCTTTTCCTAACATAAATGCTTTTAAGCTATAATTCCTCAAGGTTATCTCATTTTCGATACTTAAGCTGATCATAAAATCACCCCTTCCAATATACATAGCAAACGACAAAACTCTTTTCGTTTTGTCGTTTGCTGCGTCACGCTGTCATTCCGTATATCTTCCTGGCTTCTGCGAGGTAGTCGGCATTTCCGGATTTACGGACAGCATCCAACAGGCCGTCCGTTTCCGTGATATAGAAGAAGAACTTCTCCCGGCCGCTTGCACCGGCACCTATTCGGTCTAAAAATCCAAACACATTGCTTATCTTCTTAGACATGGTTCCCGAGGTCTCATACGCTATATTGGCAGTCAGGCCCTTTTCGATTATCTCAAGTGCACTGTTTATAAATTCAAGATTTCCTTTCCTAAAGGATTCCACCAGCTCCTCCGTATACTTTCCGTTAATTACCTGCTGCATCTGCTTTTCGGAGAAAGAGTTTTTATTAAGCCAGTAATATGTCCAGAAATCAGAAGCAAT
>DFEM01000025.1 GCA_002369155.1 Lachnospiraceae bacterium UBA3802
CACTCTCTCTTGACGAGTGCTAATATAGTGATATAATATAGTCATAACAAAGGAACAGAGCAAATTAAACATAAAGTTTAATCTCAACTCCTTGTCCCGATGCGATTTATAAACAATTGTATTTGAGTGAAGGAGGTAATAGTTATGTTAGCACCCAGCATTTTTGGAGAAAACTTATTTGATGATTGGTTTGATTTTCCGGAGTTTGATAATTTTAGCAACAGAGCAGAGAGAAAACTGTATGGCCATCATGCAGACAAGTTGATGAAGACCGATGTTCGTGAAACCGATGAAGGATACGAGATAGATATTGATCTTCCCGGATTCAAGAAAGAAGATATCACACTTGATCTTAACAACGGCTACCTTACAATATCCGCTGCCAAGGGACTCGATAATGAAAAAACCAACAAAAAAGGTCGTATCATTCGTCAGGAAAGATACGCCGGAGCTATGCAGCGTAGCTTCTATGTAGGCGATGCATTAAAAGAGGAAGATGTGAAAGCATCATTTAAGCACGGTGTATTGAACCTTACATTCCCTAAGAAGGAAAAGGAAAAAGTGCCTGAGAAAAAGACAATAATGATTGAAGGTTAACCGATAACCTCATAGCATCAGAATAATCATTCCCCATAGAGAGTCGGCTTTGGCCGACTCTCCATTTTTGACAAAAAGAATTCTCACTCCTATAATAATCCAGTGATATAAATAGTATATTTATGTATCCAAAGGAGGATCGAAAAATGGATAATTATGATGAAAATAATCAATTGGTAAAAAGCGGCCCCGGAGCATTAAGAATCGTAGGTTTTATTCTTGCATTCATACTCGCACCCGTCGGACTTATCTTAAGCATCATCGGTGTGGTTAAGAAAGACGGAAGCAAGGGCTTATCGATAGCAGGTATTATTATTTCGATAATTAATATTATAGGTGCCGTTCTTATCACAATTCTTCTTTTTGCAGGTATTTTGGCCCCTCAGCTTATTAAATATAACAATAAGTCCAATGCCGCAAGCGATATGCAATTAGCGGACACAATCAGAACCGGTCTCATTACTGCCGCCCTGGATCCCGAAGTGATTCAAAAAGACGTTATTCCCGAAACAAGCGAGTATACCAATATCGAGGATATTCCCGCAGGAGCATTCAGAGATGCCGTTGAAGAATGCATTGGTTTTCGTTTGGAAGACCTTGACCAGCAAGTCAAAAGCGGACAGGGAAAAGTTGAGATTTTGTACAAGCTTGAAGGCAACCAAGTCTCTGTAATGATAACCAATACAGACTTTACAGGCAGCAACAACTATAAAGAAGAAAACTTCATCGTGGTAGACTAAATACCTGATTGTAATAATTTAAGAAAAGTCCGGCGAATCACCTTCGTCAGACTTTTTTTATGTTATAATCAAACAGTAAACCAAGTGATTATGATGCGGAGGTTACCGTGAGAAAAAAACAAGCTCGGAGATATGGAAGTAATAACATATTAGTTTAACTCAAGTTTATACCATCCGGTCGTATCCACATTCCATCCCTCGTAATAATCCGAGAAAAGGTCCAGGCATTCGCCGACAGTCACGTCATCCTTGCAAAGAATGTTGGGAGCACTGTTTTCGGTTTGTTCCATCCCGGCTTCCATATGCATATTGCCGGACTTTTTATCAAGGCAGGCCTGCATAAAGGCTATGCCCTTTTGAGGAACGGATGGTTCGACTATCACAAATTCTTCTTCCTCGCCTTCAATCAAACAAAGCGCTTCATCAAGATTTATCTGGAAATCATGATAATCATCGACGTTTATTACCTTGTCCGTAATACGCATGGTCCATTCAATTTTTGCTTCAGCCGTCTCATCTGCTTTGGGAGCCACCGGAGCAGGTGCTTTTGGTGCTTCTGCCGTCTTTCTGTATATGTAATCTATCATGTCAAAATACTCTTTTCTGAACGCAAATCGTTCTTCGACTTCTTCCTTATAATCAAATTTCTTAGGCACTTCCTTGCCCCATTCGAAAGCCATCTCAGGCACACAGTAGGTAAAATTCCTGCCGTTCATGATGCCTTTTACCGTATCGCCCGCAGGATTAGAATTGTCGCAGGTCACGTAAATCGGAAGGTCCTTTGAATCCTTTGGAATTGCATACGCAAAAAGTACGCTTGATTGATCTTTAAGCCAAAGAAGGATATTAAAGAATTCCTGCAATAGTTCTTCAGCCGATTCAATTTTCGCGGGAAGAAGTTGTGCGTAATTCCAGGGTGTGCCAAGAACCATTCCCGTAACATACGCAAAAAGCATGTCGGAAATATATATACCGCCATAATCATTCAAAGCCTCGGTTAAATTCTCTTTGGATGCATTTTTTACAAAGATGAAATAATCATATCCGTCGGGATTCTTAATGGGAACTTCTTCAGCTTTCTTTTCTTCAAAGATATTTTCTTTGGGTGCAGATTTTGATACAGAAACCTCTTCACCCTGTACCACGGGCAAATTGCCGGTCTTTAAAAGGGCCTGAAGATCGGCATTGAATATTACAAATCCTTCGTCACCGAGAAAATCAAGATTAACCTGCGTCTTCTTGCCGGCTATGTCAAAGATGAGGCCTCTCGTAATACCGGTTGAATATTTCATACGGTAAGTGTTCTCATAAAAGTTTTCGTACGTTGCAAGAGAATACAGCTCTCTCTTTCCGCTTGTATGCACTATTTCAAGGCTCTTTTTGTCAAGTTCGATATAATCGATATCAAAGACCAAAAAG
>DFEM01000078.1 GCA_002369155.1 Lachnospiraceae bacterium UBA3802
TAACGAATGATATTTTTGCTGAAAACGCATGGTATTTTCGTAATTCACTTGTCCGGGCGAATTACAATGACCTGAAAAACGGTATCCATGAAACGACAGAATTTCTGGAGTTGTTTTTAAGAAATCTTCTCCTGAACGAAAACCATCCGCTTCATAATCGGATATTGCATATAAGCGGCACATTCAAAAAATCAGAAAAAGCGGACATTGAAAAAATAAAAGCGGACATTGAAAAGAAATTTAAGCCAAAAACCGCAGGACATATACTGAAATTACGAGAGGAATTTTCCGATGATTCGATTTTCGGACGTTCAGATGTGATGCGGATAATTGATATTAAATCCTCCAGAGCATCCGATCTGCTTAAGGTGATGGCGGAGCGCGGTATCATTGAGCCGGTCACAGGGTATGGAAAAGGGAAATACAAGTTTATATTTCAGGGTTGAAGTATATGTGAAACCAAATTAGCATGTCAGGGTGGCGGTCCTATTGACAGCCTTGCAAAGCTGTGGTAAAATGCCGTTAAGGCTGTGAGGAATAATGCCGGGGGGCAGCGGGAAAAAGAGTGAAAGGAACAGGAGGAAAGAACACTATGAAGTATCCATGGATCGAAGAGTACCTGATGGGAAAACCGGGCGTGACAAAAGATCTGCAGGCCGATTGGAACTGGATCCGGTTTCATATCGGAGGAAAGATGTTTGCCGCGATATGTCTGGATGATAATGACCTACCCTATTACATCACGCTGAAGCTTGAACCGTTGGAGGGGGATTTTTGGCGGAAACAGTATGAAGACATAATCCCCGGCTATTATATGAACAAACTGCATTGGAATTCGGTAAAAGCCGACGGCGAGGTGTCGGATGACATCCTGAAGGATCTGCTTGATAAGGCATATCAGATAGTTCTTAAGAGTTTAAGTAAGAAAAAGCAAAAGGAGATTTTGGGAGATGAGTGATTTATATATGAAATTTACAGCTGCGGGCGACATGTTGATCCAAAGACGCATTCCGTCCGATTATGAAGGGTTTACCGAGATCAAACAATATATAGAAAAGGGCGATGCCAGATTTTTTAATTTGGAAACAACGATCGGCGAAGGAGATTTTTTTGCAAATCAATACTGCGGCGGCAGTTATCTGATGGCACCGCCGGCCGTGCTTGATGATGCAAAAAGCTTTGGCTTTAATATGCTGAGCTTTGCAAACAATCACTCTATGGATTTTTCGCATGACGGACTCATGTCAACAAAAAAAGCGGTTGACGAGGCTGGATTTCCTAATGCGGGAGCGGGAGCAAATTTAGACGAAGCTGCCGCGCCTGCCTATCTTGATACCAAAAACGGGCGCGTCGCGCTTATATCTGTCGTGTCTACCATGATGAACGGAGCGGCAATGGCAGGGAGGCAGTCACGAAGATTCAAGGGCCGTCCCGGAGTAAACGGACTGAGGATCGATGAGCATATTGAGGTAACACCGCGCCAGTTTGAAGTTCTGAATGAAATTATTGAGCAAAGCAATATCAACGCCGAGTATAATATCGTAAGAGCCGAAGGGTATCTTCCGCCGGTCCAGGAAGGTTCGGCTGTTCTTAAGGACCGTATCTTTAAGCTGGGAGATGAAACAAAATATGTAGCGCGCCCGAATCAGGCGGACACGGAACGCGTTTTGAAGGCTATATATGAGTCACAAATGCAGGCGGACTACATATTGGTCAGCGTTCACTCGCACGAGCTTTCGGGCAATTCAAAGGAGAATCCCGCGGATTTTCTTTGCGAATTTGCGCATAAATGCATAGATGCAGGCGCGCACGCGGTTATCGGTCACGGTCCGCATCTTATAAGACCGATAGAAATATATAAAAAGCGTCCGATCTTCTATTCCCTGGGTGATTTTGTTATTCACAATGAGTGTATTCCGTGCGCTCCGTATGAAATGTACGAAAGTCAAAATCTTACCGATGACATGACAATGCGTGAGCTTTTTTACACCCGCTCCAAGGGATATACGCGCGGTCTTATGCGCGACAGAAGAATGCTGGAAAGCTTTGTGCCGTATTTTGAAATGGAAGACGGCGAACTGAAATACCTTGAACTGATGCCGATCGAGCTTAATTTTGATAAAAAGGGAATATGGCAAAAGGGCGACCCTCGGTTCAGCGATAAGCATGGGATCATTGAGCGGCTCGCGGAAATGTCGGAAAAATTCGGAACAAAAATAACTGTAAATGAGAAGGGCTTTGGAATAGTTGAAATAAGGTGATCTTATGCTGAAGAAGAAGTTTTACGATTTTCTTAAAATGACCCTGGGCTGTTTAATGCTGGCGGCAGGCGTGTATTTTTTCAAGATCCAGAATAATTTTGTAACAGGCGGCGTTACGGGTATCGGTGTTATTCTGGCGGCAATAACGCCTGTCAGCCCGGGAGTTTGGATATGGATATTGAATATCGCTCTTTTGATCCTCGGATTCTGCATATTGGGCAGGGATACGGGCATTAAGACGGTTTATTGCGGCATGCTTTATTCTGCATTTACATTTTTCTTTGAAAAATATTTTGCGCTTACCGCGCCCTTGACCGACCAGATGTTTTTGGAGCTTATATATGCAATGCTTTTGACCTCGATCGGCTCTGCGCTGATATTTTACAGTGATGCGTCTTCGGGAGGTACGGATATAATTGCGCTGATACTGAAAAAATATACGTCGATAGATGTTGGAAGAGCGCTATTGATAACCGATTTTGCGGTTGCGGTAAGCTCTTTTTGGCTGTTCGGCATAAAAATAGGCTTGTACTCTTTTTTGGGACTGTTTTCAAAGGCGTTTATAGTAGACGGAGTTATTGAAGGCTTCAATACCTGCAAATACTTTATTGTGATCACTTCAAAAAAGGAAGAAATCAAAGAATATATCATAAAAACACTGCATCACGGTGTTACTTCAAATAAAGTTATCGGAGAATATACAGGTGAAGAAAGAACGATGCTGCACACGGTTTGTAAACGCGTTGAGGCAATAAAGCTGAGGAAGTATATAAAGAAAACAGATCCGAAATCGTTTATTATAATTACTACAAGCCATGAGATAATCGGAAGAGGCTTCAGGAGTGTGTGATATGGATATAAAGAAATTATTTGAAGTTATTGAATCAAAAAGAGACGAATACCTGAATTTTTTAAAGGAAATAACAGAGATCGAAAGTCCTACATCGTATAAAGAAGGCATTGATGCGGTGGGAGCGTATTTTATCGAAAAAGCCGGCAAGCGCGGTTGGAAAACAGAGGTTTTCGAGCAAAAGACGGCGGGAAATGTTGTGGTCATAACAATGAATCCGCAGTCAAAGGAAAAACCGTTTTGCCTTTCCGGGCATATCGATACGGTACATCCCGTCGGATCGTTCGGCGATCCGTGTGTAAAGCTCGACGGCAACAAAATGACAGGCCCCGGAGTGTGCGACTGCAAGGGCGGATGCGTGAATGCATTTTGGGCTATGGATGCGCTTTTTGAAATGGGTTATGATAAGCGGCCTGTTATGCTTTTATTGCAAACCGATGAGGAAACAAGCAGCCGTGAAAGTAATAAAGAGACTATCGGATATATTACGGAAAGAGCAAAAAATGCGGTCGCATTTTTCAATATGGAACCGAACCTTTCGGACAAAGGAGTGATCCTTGAAAGGAAGGGTATCGCAAAGTTTGAATTTACCGTTTCCGGAGTGCCGGAGCATGCATCGAAATGTTATTGCGGCGCAAGCGCCATAGCAGAAGCGGCAAATAAGATATTACAGCTGGAAAAATACAAGGACGAGGACGGCATAACCTGCAGCTGCGGAACGATCAAGGGGGGCACCGTACCGAACACGGTTCCCGAAAAGTGTGTTTTTACATTGGATACAAGATTTAAGACCCAGGAACAATATGAAGAAATATGCTCGTTTATACACAAGGTTGCAGAAGAAAACAGCGTTTTAAATACCTCCTGTACAGTCAGGGAGATCGGGCTCAGACCGTGTATGCCGAAATCGGAGAAGAATTATGACCTGCTGAATAAAACAAATGCAATTCTTAAAAGCGCAGGTCTCGAGGAGGTTAAGGCGATATTCATCTTCGGCGGCTCGGATGCGGCATACATAACTCTTGCCGGAATACCCGTGATCGATTCGATCGGCGTAATAGGCGATAATGTACACAGTAAGGACGAGTATATTTTATTGGATAAGTTTTCTCTGTCAACAAAACGTACAGCCGCTGTTATTTCAGCTATATAAGAGACGTGAGTGCGGGTATAAATAAATGAAAGGAAGAAAGAAACAAATGAAAATCAGAAAATCAATTTCCGTTATTCTCGCACTTGTTCTTTGCCTGGGTATAGCACCCGTTGCGACGGCAAAC
>DFEM01000090.1 GCA_002369155.1 Lachnospiraceae bacterium UBA3802
ATGAATGCACCGAAATCTGTAACATTCTTAACAGTACCTTCTACTGTATCGCCGACTTTAATCTTGGAAAGAACTTCCTCAACTGCTTTAGCCTTTTCAGCTACAATAAGTTCTTTGCGATTACCGATATATCTTCTCTGCTTAGGATCATATTCCTGCATGTAGAATTCGATTTCTTTATCCATGAACTTGGATAAATCTTTTTCATATACGTCCGAAAGAAGACCTGCGGGAATGAATACTCTTACATCGTCAACAACAACGATAACACCTTTGTTGTTGGGAATCTGTGAAACAACACCCTTAATAACGCTCTTCGAATTGAACGCATCTTCGAGAACCTTGGAACCTTTGTCTGCAACGATTCTCTTGTGTGTGAGTGATACCTGACCTTCTCCGTCGTTAACTTTGAGAACCTTAACGTCAATGGTATCTCCGATTTTTACTTTCTCTGTCAGATCAATGCTTAAGTCATTCGTATATTCTGCTTTGGAAAGAATGCCATCAGATTTGTAGCCGATATTTAAAATAATGTAATCGGGTTTAACATCGATAACTTCACCGCTAACTATCTCTCCTGTTCGAATTGTTTTGAATGATTCATCAAGCATTTGTTCAAAAGTAAGTTCTGACATATTTTTGAACCTCCTCAATTATGTTTTTTGGGGTCGACGCCCCTGCTGTAATTCCCACCAGGTTAGCATTAGCCGGTAATTCCAAATGCAACTCCTTAAGTGTCTGAATGAAATAGGTTCTTTCACAATGCATTTTGCTAATCTCGTAAAGCTTGCGGGAATTGGAGCTTTGCGAATCCCCTATAACAATCATAACGTCAGCTTTTTTGGCCAGTTGCGCGGCCTCGTTTTGACGTTCGCTTGTAGCGTTGCATATAGTATTCACAACACTAACAGTAACATCATAACAAATATTTTTTAAAACTTCAACTAATTCTTTAAATTTATTGATATTGAAAGTGGTTTGCGAAACCACACATACATCGCCTTTTATGACGCCTTTCAATGCAAGTGCATCTTCCTTCGTTCCGGCGACATAAGCTTTGTTTGCACACCAACCTTTTATACCCTCAACTTCGGGGTGTCCGTCATTGCCTATAATCACTATTGTTTTGCCGGCTTCGGACTCCTTATTTACGGTATTGTGAATCCTTTTTACAAAAGGACAGGTGGTATCAATTATGGAGAAACCTCTCTCTTCGATGCCCTCATAAATGCTCTTTGCAACACCGTGAGATCTTATGATTACAGTGCCCTTCGGAAGAGAATCTAATTCTTCGAGACTGTTGATTTCTTTCACGCCTTTTTCAAGAAAATCATTCACGACTTCCTTGTTATGAATAATCGGACCAAAAGTATAAATGATTCCGCCTTTTTCTATTTCTTCATATACCGTATCAACTGCCCTTTTTACACCAAAGCAGAAGCCGGCAGATTTCGCAAGTATTACTTCCATTTTTCCATCCTGTTTTTTATTGTACATTTACTTATCGGAAGAATCGATAATAGAAATGATTTTGTCCTTAACCTCTTCAATACTCATATTTGATGTATCAAGATAAACTGCATCTTCAGCCTGTTTGAGAGGCGCGATTTCACGATTCATGTCTCTTTCATCTCTCTCGATAATCTCTTTCTCAATTGTATCAAGATTGCAGTCTTCGCCTTTTTCTTTGAGTTCAAGATATCTCCTCTCTGCTCTTACTCTGCTTGATGCTGTAAGATAAATCTTGCATTCCGCATTGGGTAAGATATTTGTTCCTATGTCACGGCCATCCATTACAACATCATTTTCTTTTGCAAGCTTTCTCTGAAGTTCCAAAAGCTGTGCTCTTACTTTACCGTTTGTCGAACTGGCGCTTGCCATATTGCCGACTTCCTGTGTTCTTATAAGACCGTTAACATTTTCGCCGTTTAAAAGAACAATCTGAGTACCGTTATCGTATTCAATCGATACATTTGCTTCGCCGCAATACTTCTCAAAACCTTCGTTATCGTCAATGCCAACGCCTTTTCTGATAAGATACAAAGCAATGGCACGATACATTGCACCCGTATCAACATAAATAAATCCTTTTTCTTTTGCAACCAATTTGGCAATTGTTGATTTGCCTGCACCTGCAGGTCCGTCAATAGCTACGTTAAATCCCATTTCACACCTCCGAGTTTTTTCTAAGATATTCCGGCAAGATACCCGGTACTGAATGCAATCTGAAGGTTGAAGCCTCCCGTAAAAGCATCCACATCCATCACTTCTCCGGCAAAGTACAATCCTTTGATAAGCTTACTTTCCATAGTCTTAGGATTGATGTCTTTTACGCTGACTCCGCCGTGAGTTATGATTGCTTCATCATAGTCTCTTGTTCCTTTTATCGTAAGAGGAAGTCTCTTCGTATATTCAAGAATTTTCTTTCTCTCTTCTTTTGTTAATTCGTTGCATTTTTTATAAATGTCTACACCTGCAAGTTCACAAATCTTAAGTCCGAGTTTAACAGGATAAATATTTCCGAGAATATTCTTTAAATCCTTCTTATTGCCCTCCTGCAATTCCCTTATAAGTCTTGCATCGAATTCCTCGTCAGATAAAGCGGGCTTTAAATCTATAAACACTTTAACTTCTTTTTCATCACTGCATGCAAGTATAGAACTTGAAGTCAAAACAAGCGGTCCGCTTATTCCAAAATGGGCAAAAAGCATTTCGCCCATTTCTTTGTATTTAAGCTTATCTTTAATAAACAAAGAAAGTGTAACATTCTTTAAAGATAATCCCGTCAATTCCGAAGGCCATTTTTCTTTGGTTTCAAGAGGCACCAAAGCAGGTTTCAAAGAAGAAATCCTGTGTCCTGATTCACCTGCCCAACGTAATCCGTCGCCTGTAGAACCTGTGGATTTATAACTGATGCCTCCTGTTGCTACAATAACTTTGTCGCCCTTTATAATCTCGCCGTTATCGGTCCTGATACCCACCACTCTTTGCGAATCAAACAATATGCTTTTAACAGACGTATTCAATCTCAAATCCACATGCGCATTTTTAAGAGCATTGCTCAAAGCTTTAATAATATCCGAAGAATGATCGCTCACCGGGAAGACTCTGTTACCGCGTTCAGTCTTAAGAGGCGTCCCATTATCTTCTATAAGCCTCATCAAATCTTCATTATTGAATTGTGAGAAAGCACTGTAAAGAAACTTTGGATTGCTTACAACATTCTCAAAAAACTCATCTCTTGAGCAGGCATTTGTGACATTGCATCTGCCCTTGCCTGTAATAAAAAGCTTCTTCCCGATCTTTTCATTTTTTTCAAGCAGAACCACATCATCGCCATTATTCGCCGCACTTATAGCAGCCATAATACCGGCAGGTCCCGCACCTATAATTATCGTCTTCATTTTAACACCTTTGCATACATAGAAATTTTACAAAAACAGGCCTTAAAAGTAAAGTCGAGAATACAAAAATAACCGCCGTCGAAGGCGGTTATTTTTTATATCACCCTTCTTTTTTCGAAGGGAGTGAATTCTAATATATTAATATTTCAATTTGGCACCGGCTCTGATAAAGTTCTTATCCTTGATTCCGTTCTTTTTAGCCAAATCATCTGCTGTAGTATTTAATTCCCGGGCAATTTTATTTAATGTATCGCCGTCTTTAATTAAATACTCACCTTTTGTTAAGACATTTCCGTCTTTTCCTTTAATCGGATAGTTGGAAATAAGCCATTCAGGTCCGTAATAATCCTCGTCATGAAGCCATTTAATGTTATTTGAATCAATTATTACAGTATATTCATTGTCATTAACAATTACCGAATACTCAACTACACAATCAAGTTTTGAAAGCTTGGTAAAGAAATCAGTTGTTAACGCATTATTTCCGCCTTCAATCTGAACTACTTTCTTATCCGAACCAAGAACCGTATTATCGGATTTCTTATCTTCTGTCTTTACTTCGGGAATATTATCAAGCGCATTAAAAGCATCTCCAAGATAGCTGTTTTTTCCCGAAACTGATGAATCAGTAATTACTTTAGGAGTATTATCACCGGAATTGCCGGTATCTTCATCATCGTCCACTGCATAAGAAACAGTACCCTCATCAACAGCTATCGGTCCGGGTCTTGATGCCATATAAACCGCATAACAAACGCAATCGGCAGGTACATCAAAAACTAAATTTACAGTCGAATCTGTAATGGACTGGCTTACACATGTAGCGTATGGTCCTACTGCAAGAACGGAATGATTTGACTCAAAATCAGCATCCTGTGGAAGTAAATTGCCCCTTCCCGTAAAAGGTACATAACTCACATATGAACCAATTTGAGATTGTGAAAACGTAAGACTTGCCGTTCCGGCAGAATTACCTCTGTTATCCCAGGTAATATAAAAAAGATCTGATTCTTCATTAAAATATCCATATAAAAGATTTATTGTTTTATCCCAATCGCTTTCATGACCCGGAAGTTTTAAATCAGCAATGGGTTGTCCTGAACCGGAATATGTTGCATCAATAGGGTGATTATTTCCCGATGTCCATTTATTAGTATCGGCAAATGTAAAATCGCCCCATCTGATTCGACCGTTTACTTCTGCTGTGTCAACAGTGTCAACAGAATCTGTAGTATCATAAGTAATCATATCTACAGTGCTTGCAACGTATAAAATATATGATACTTTATCAGCCGGAACACTGAACTCTAATGTAATATCGTTACCGTTGATTGTTTGATTTATACATGTACCTTGATTGGTCCCATCAAGAAGATTTTTTAACCATTCGGGAATAATACTTTGATTCCCCGTAAAGGGTTCAATCTTTCTGTATCTCTTTATCTCTTCACCGCTGAATTTCAATGTGGCATTTCCTGCTTCACATCCTGTATTATCCCATTTAACATATAAAAGATCATAGCCCTCGCCAAATAAATCTTTATAATATGTTATTGTAGAATCCATACTACTCGGTTCATCATTTAAATCGGCAGGAACAGTACCTGTACCTGAATATGAAACATTTACACTCTGTTGCATGCCGGGCTGCCATCCCATTGACGAAGAATATTGAAGATTAGACCATCTTGCCTTGGCAGTTCTGACTGCCGGTTCTGCATGCGAAACAAAAAACTGACCTTGTGCAAAAATCAATATCGGTATTAAAAGAAATGCCAATAAAGCTTTTGCCATAAAACTTTTGTAATTCAAGCCTCTCTTATTCATTAATCAAACACCCCTTTCTATAATATATAGTAAATACACTACATTTATATTTTATACCATGTGATTTTTTATTCAAGAGGAGTTGAAAAATCAAGAAAATTTTGTCAAAAAAAGCCCGACTCTATGAAGAATCGGGCTTAATGTTCTTAAAAGAATCAATTCTTATACAGGGTATGCGCCATTCTTGGAATCAGCTGCAGTAAGATCAACCTTTTCCTGCTGAGCTTTTCTGTACTTGAAGAAATCAACTGCAACCTGAGGGAACAATGCGTATGATAATACGTCCTCGTCCTGCTGCTTCCATTCTTTCATCTCTGCCTCGAGCTTATCCATCTCGTTGGTTAAGCCCGCAGCATCAGCTGAACGCTCTGTGTATCTCTTCTCACCGGGAATAACCTTGTCGATTACTTCCTGGTTCATAGGCTTAATTGTCTGGCCGTATTTACCGCGAAGAAGGTCTTTTGTCTGGTCTGTAGCTACTTTGTATCTTTCACCCATAAGAACATTGAATACAGCTTGTGTACCAACGATCTGTGAAGAAGGTG
>DFEM01000047.1 GCA_002369155.1 Lachnospiraceae bacterium UBA3802
CTGTAATGTTTCAAATTTGTATTCGCTCATTGTGTTATTCTCCTTTAATTTCAAATGATTTATTATTAGTTATTTTGTTTCATTGCCTGTTCTTTTACTGTAATCCACGGAAATTTAAAAAGTCCGGGAGTTATTTGAATACTCCCGGACATACGGCTAACTTTTGGTGATTACTTTCAAAGTTTAAGAGGCGCAGAACAAAGCAATCGAACGCCCCGCCATATTACATGTCCGGGAGAAAAGCATTCGACAACAACACATCCAAGTATAAACTTTAATGTTGTTAACTTTTTGCATGATTTGCGTCTCCTTTCTTAAATCGTTGAAAGGATAATAACACCATTAACCTACTGTGTCAATAGGTTAATTTAAATTTTATAAAATTTTTTAGAACTCCTCTGTTTCAGGCGCTCCGGTAAAGGAACTGAATGTAGCCTTTGCACTCTTAAAATAGAATACTTCGGTATTTGCATCGTCTGCGGAATACATTCCCTGTAATGAAGGATAAGCATCAAGCATGGACTGTTTTGCTTCTCTTCTGTCATCTTCAACAAGTTCTCCGCATACTCTAAGCCATGTTCCGTCCATAAATGCACAGATTTCCACCTTGGGATTTGCATGAATCTGCTTTGATACATCTTTTACCTTGCCTGTCTGAATATAGAGCTTTCCGTCAAATACATTAACAGTACCGAAAGGTCTTACTCTGGGCTGATCCCCATCTGTTGTGGCAAGATAATATGTTCCTGCCTTCTTTAAAAAATCTACTGTTTTCTGCATTGTATTACCTCCCAAATTTATTTTTTACTTTTCTATTTTACAATATCCGATTCGAAATATCATCCTTTTTAGAAGAATTTCCATCTGCTTAACAAAAATCCCGGTATTACGACTATTACGAAAAATGCCCAGCTTACAAGCGTGAATGTCTTTATGAATTTAAAGCCGTTCTTCGGATATTCCCTAACATATATTCTGTAATTGATTACCGAGGCAAGCGAACCGATAAGCGAACAAAGACCTGCAGTATCTGCTCCGTATATAAGTCCCGAAAAGTTTTCGGTAAACGGATACAAAACTATCGATGCGGGAACATTGGATATAAGCTGGCTTAATCCTATCGCCCACCAGTATTCATTGCCAGCAACCGCTTTTTGAAGAACGGTGGAAATGCCGGGGTTTGAAGCTATGGATGAAGAAAATACAAAAAAGCAAAGGAACGTAAATATAAGCACGTAATCAACCTGCGTGAAAAGTTTGATATTTACCGCAGCAATCACAACTATTACAATCGCCACGGCAACGGGCCAGAATTTGGTCCTTGTAACAATCGTTAAAATAATCATTACAAACAAACTGATATATGCAATCTTTCTTATCATTATCTGTTTTGCATTTTTCGCATTGCCTGTTTTTTCAAGCTTTGCCAGATCGTCATCCTTTAATTCGGTATTGAATTCTTCTTTTAAATTCTTTCTGTACAAAACCATTACGAAAATGATTAAAAGAATCGCAGAACCCACGCAAAGAGGCGACATGTGAAGCATGAAATTCCATACGCTCGTACCGGACTGACCGAAAAGGAAAAGATTCTGCGGGCTTCCGAAAGGCATTAAAAGCGAACCTCTTATGGCTGCAATGTTTTCCATTGATATAACGGGAAGGATGTATTTTTCTTTGTCGCCTTTCTTAAATAAAAGGATGGTTAAGGGAACAAAGATAATCAAAGAAACATCGTTTGTAACAAACATTGATGTAAAAAATACTCCGAAAATAAGGAATAAAGAAAGCGTCGTCATGCTTTTGAATTTCTTGCTGAAATTGATGACGGGCTCGAAGATGTTTTCCTGTTTAAAACCCTCGAGTACGCAAAGCATCATAAAGAGGGTTCCGAGTGTATGCCAGTCAATCTCTTTTATGAGTGCCTTGCTCGGAGGAGTTATAAACAAAGAAACGACGGCGGCCAAAACAGCCACCGTCAGCATTATTTCTTTTTTCAAAAAATTCAATACTTTTTTCATGTATTCTACCGAACCCTCTACTCAAGCTTTGAAGCATATTCAAGTGCATCATCGATATGCGGTCTGAAGTTATCCTTACCCACTCTCTCAACAAAACCGCCTTTTTCCATCGTCTTGTAAGGCTGTTCGTTGACATGTGACAATACGAGTTTGATACCCTCTTTTTCGCATCTGTCGAGGAGCTGCTCAAGCGAATGCATTGCTGTCGCATCGATTGCGGGTACTCCACGCATTCTTATAATGATGACTTTGGTAAAGTCTTTGAAGGATACGCCGGCGAGCTGATCTGCATCACCGAAGAACATGGGGCCTGTAATTTCGTATACTCTTACATGCTTGGGTACCTTCTTTAAATCTATACCGTCGGGATCCTCGTCGGGATCGTAATATTTCCAGCCCTGGACACTCGATACATCGCTCATTCTCTTCATGAAGAGAACGCATGCGATAAGCATACCGATTTCGATAGCGATTACAAGGTCGAATGTTACCGTAAGAACAAATGTTACCACAAGCACGAGAATGTCGCTCTTAGGAGCAGTCTTGCAAAGATGCGCAAATGTTCTCCACTGGCACATATTGTAAGCTACCATGAAAAGAATCGCTGCAATGGTAGGCATCGGGATAAGTGCGGCATACGGCATCAAAAGCACGAGAACGAGTACAAGAACTATTGAATGCACAATACCTGCAATGGGAGATCTTCCTCCGTTTTTAATATTGGCTGCCGTTCTTGCAATGGCGCCGGTAGCGGGAATACCTCCGAAAAGTGCGGAACCGATGTTACCGATACCCTGTGCGATAAGTTCCATGTTGGAACGATGGTGCGAGTTAATCATACTGTCCGCAACAACACAGGATAAAAGAGATTCGATTGCAGCAAGGATTGCTATTGTAAATCCGTCCGGTACCATTGCGATGATAGACTCGCCTGTAACCTGGGGTAAATGAAATGCGGGAAGTTTGTTGCTTATCGTGTAAAGATCTCCGATTGTATTAACATCCATCTTTAAAAACTTTACCATTAAAATTCCGACTATAACCGCGATTAAAGAACCGGGGATTTTCTCGGATATGAAGGGCCATACAATAAGAATGGCAAGACATACGCCGCCGACTATCAAAGCCTGATAATTAAATGTCGTGATATTGGAAAAGATTGCCTTAATCTTATCCATGGTTTCTATCGTGACGGTTCCTTCGGGGTAAGTTAGGCCTGCGAAATCCTTAATCTGGCCTATAAGAATCGTTACTGCGATACCTGCGGTAAAGCCTGTCGTAATCGTATAGGGAATATATTTGATAAGTGCACCGAGTCTGAACACGCCCATCAATATAAGGAAAATACCTGCGATGATGGTCGCAATCACAAGACCGTCCATTCCCTTCTTTGCCACGATTCCGGCAACTATTGTCGCAAATGCTGCCGTGGGACCTGCGATCTGAACACGGCTTCCGCCGAAAAATGAGATTAAAAAACCTGCCACGATTGCCGTATAAATACCCTGCTCGGGACCCACTCCCGAAGCGAGCGCCAAAGCAATGGAAAGTGGCAGTGCAATAATCGCTACAATTATGCCTGCCACTACATCTTTTATAAATTTCTTACCGTCATAGTTCTTAAGCACGCTAAAGAGCATCGGTTTGATTTTGTCCTGTTTCATCAATTTATCTCCTATAACAAAATACCTGAATTACTTTAACGCATGGGACTATTCAAGTCAACGGAAAAATATTTTTTTGTGCGAATTGGACACTATGCCTCTTTAATCATCCTATCTATTAGGCTTTTTGCATTATCGCTCCTTGCAAGTTCGCCCAGTTCTTTCGAAAAAAGAATGCATTCGCTCTTAATGCTTCCCCCCGATCTTTTATTAAGATTCTCACAAACCCTCACTGCTGCCTCCGCCATTACCTCGTCGCATTTGCCGCATTCCTTTAAAAGCTTCGCTGCTTCTTCCGTGGTTACACAGTCAAGAATTTTTCTTACCGTATCTTCCGGCGTAAAATGCTTGATCGCCAAGGCTGAGAGAATCTCCATCCTGCAGTCGGCTTCCTTTGAATGTGTATTCATGATGCCGCCGGCGACTTTTATAAGCTTTCCGATATGACCGACAAGAATGATTTCCTTAAATCCGAGTTCCTTTGCCATATCTATGGTTTTTCCGATGAAGTTGCTGCATTTGACGGCCTTGTCCAAATCGTAGCCGTATGTATCTCTCATAAAATCGAGGCCGTAATTGCCGGGAGAGACAGCCACATAATCAAATCCCAAAGCCTTCCTTTGATTAAGTTCGACTTTTATCGTATCAAGAATTGCCTGAGTACTCATCGGTTCGACTATTCCGCTCGTTCCGATAATTGATATTCCGCCTTCTATTCCAAGCTTCGGATTGAATGTCTTTTTGGCAATTTCTTCACCGCCCGGAACCGAGATTATAACCTTCACACCGCCTTCATAATCATAGAAGTCGCAGATTTCCCTTACCTCTTTTTCAATCATTTCTCTCGGGACAGTGTTGATTGCGGCATTTCCGACGGGCTGGTCGAGTCCGGGTTTGGTAACTCTTCCGACACCCTCTCCGCCGTCTATCTCAAATCCTTCAGGTATCAAAGAAAGCGTTGAATAAATCAATAAACCGTTGGTTACGTCCGGATCGTCTCCGCTGTCTTTTTTTACTGCACAGGACACCACATCTTCGCTTCTTTTAATATCAAAAATCTCGGCAGTATAAGGTATGCCTTTTGGAGTATCTATCTTTATTATGTTTTTTTCTTTTCCGGAAAAGAGCATATACGCTGCTGCTTTTGATGCAGCGGCAGCACAGCTTCCGGTTGTAAATCCGTTTCTCATAATTTGATGCAATAACCTTTATAACTGATACAGTAATGCATTACAAATGGCGGCGGCAATATTGCTTCCGCCTTTTCTGCCTTCGTTGACAATGTAGGGAATATCAGTACTCATTATGAGTTCTTTCGAAACTTCCACGTTAACAAAACCTACGGGAACTCCGATGATAAAATCGGGTTTAAACTCACCGCTTGTATACATTTCATATAAGCTCACGAGTGCAGTCGGAGCATTGCCTATTGCAAAAATAAGGGGCTTTCCGATCTTTGCGGCATGCTGCATACTCACATACGCTCTTGTTAAACCCTTCTCTTCAGCTTCTTTCGCTATATCCTCATCGGCCATAAAACAATGTATGCTTCCACCGTACTGTGCGAGTATTTTTTTGTTAATACCCGACATTGCCATATTGGTATCTGTTACAATATCGGCTCCGTTTCGAAGAAGTTCTTTGCCGATTTTAACCGCATCCTTTGAAAACTTAAGAGTCCTGGCATAATCAAAATCAGCACCTGTATGAATGGCACGCATAATCACACTCTCGTTTTCTTTATCAAGCAAAATGCCCTCTTTATTTAATTCATCTTTTATAATCTCAAAACTTCTTTTCTCAATATCCTTTGGAAGAAGTCTTTCGATTTTATCAAGTAAGTTTGTTGTCTCCATTTTTTCCTTTTCTCCGGCCTTTATTTTCGAAAACAGACCTTCGTATTTGTATTTTTTTAGCATCACTTTTTGTGATATGCCTTTTAGATTTATTGTGTATTCATTTAGATACTTGCCAGTTCTGAAATGAGTTTTTCATTTTCGGTTTGGCTCTTTATCGAGATTCTGTAATACTCATTTGAAAGGCTTCTGAAGTTTGAGCAGTTCCTTATAAGAATCCCTTTCTCCAAAAGTAAATCCGAAAGATTTCTTTTATCTTTTATAAGGATAAAATTGCAATCCGAATCAAAGACTTTAATTCCAAGCTTCTTTAATTCACCGGAAAGATAATTCCTTTGCTCTTTTACGTATTCGAAACTTTCTTTAACAAAATCATTACACTTCGTACATTCAATTCCTGCCGCATTCGCAAAGGCGGAAATATTCCATTCAGGAAGATGCTTATTCACTTCATTTACAAATTCAACATCTGAGCAAACAGCATATCCGATTCTCACACCGGGTATTGCAAAAATCTTTGTAAAAGAACGTACAATGCAAAGATTCGGGTACGAAGCGATTTCATTAATGAGTGAATTTTCTTCGCCCGCAAATTCAATAAAGCATTCATCAAGAATAACTTTTATATTCTTATCTTTACAAACTTCAATGATGTTTTTTAAAAGTTCTTTTTCGATAAGCTTTCCTGTCGGATTGTTTGGATTGGCAATTACCAAAAGATCCAAATCATC
>DFEM01000077.1 GCA_002369155.1 Lachnospiraceae bacterium UBA3802
CTTGCGGGGAAGTAAAGATAATACTTGCCGTTCTTAAATGCACAGTCGGGAGCCCACATCTGTTTGCTTACCCAGGGAACATCTCTCATGTTGAGAGCTTCACCGTTGTCCACACAGGGAGCATCCACATTGTCCATGGAAAGGATATGATAATCTTCCATCTGATACTCGTCGCCGTCATCATTGTCCTCTCCGTCATGCTCAAGGTCATGCGAAGGATATACATAAATCTTTCCGTTAAATACGTGTGCAGAAGGATCTGCTGTATAAATATGAGTTACCAAGGGTTCTTTTTGTTTTGCCATTTTTGTGGCCTCCTTTCAAGCCTGACCTTTAACAGTCAAAATATTTTATTTATTATACCATATCACATTACTGTCCCACAATTGATTTTATCGGAAAAATCACTCTGCGAGATTATAATTTTCGGCCAAATAATCGTTAACAACATTGATTATTGCCTGCTGATGAATATAAGGATTTCCGAATCTGTCAACAGCGCCTTCGTAATCATCATCGTCAAAGCCGTATGAGGATGCAACAGCCTTTAAGTCATCATCCGAAACAGAGAGGTTGAATTTCTCATACAAAGCCTGATAAACAAGATTCTTTTTGGCTTCGATTTCTGCTGCTTCTTTGGTAGCCTTTGCGTATTCTTCCTTGTCCATTCCTCTCATTTCAAGGACATCTTTGTAAGCATCGTATCCGTAAAGATTCTGATATGTGGCATTGGATGTCTCCATCTGCTTGTAATCCTTTGCCTTCATATACTTCTTCATCTTCGAAAGATATGAAACAGGGAAGGATTTAACGGTCGAATCCGTAATAATAAAACTCTTTACATATGTATCGAATTCGTCCTGAGCGTAATTGGTTCTGTATTTGTTTAAGAAATCCTCTGCGTTCTCGGCGCTTGCTCCGAAATTCTTTGCGACAAACGCATCGTTAAATTCAGCGGGAACAAAAACACCGTTAATCGTAATCTCGTAATCCACCGATTTGCCCGCAAGTTCTTCATTGGCAAAATCCGCATCGTAGTCTACGGTAATGTTAAATGTTTCTCCCGTTTTGTGTCCTATGATTCCGTTTTCGAAATCCGTGGGATAATTTCCGACTCCGAGTGTAAGCACGATACCTTTCTTGTTGGTATTTCCGCCTTCGTATTCCACTCCGTCGATTGTTCCGACATAGTCGATGTTGACCATATCTTTTTCTTTTACTTCAACACCTTTTTTATCGGATAAATCAGGATAAGATTCAGTGATTCCGGCAATGTACTGTTCCTCATCCTCTTTGGAAGGATAAAAGTCGGCTGCATTCATGTTAAGCGCATTGAAATCACAAAGTTCCACATACTTAAGAGCTTTTACACCCTTAATCTTTCCGTCTTCATTAAGACCGATGGAATAATTAAGTTCCTTCTCCGCTTTCTTTGCTGCATCGAAGATAAGAGCACCGGCGATGATTGCAATAATCAAAACGATAATAACGATTCCGACCATTCGCACAATTGCCTGGTTTCTTTCGGCCTTCTTTAATGCCTCAGCTTTTCTTTTCTGTTCGATAAGTCTTTTCTTTCGACTCATAACTGCCTCCGTGGTTAAGCCTGATTTTCATCGGGTACGCACTTTTGAGCCAAAACCGCCTCATAATCGTATCCGTCATCAGAACTTCTTTTTATTTTCTTTATTTCAAAATATCTTAATTCATTGGGATTAAGATTATATGACAAAGCAATCTTTCCGCCGTTTGAGAAAACATTTGACGATGCCATTCCGGGTTCGGCCGATTTTCTCAAAAGTTCTTTTTGTGTATTGTCAAGGTATGAGGGTTCTCCCATCTCATGCCACATCTTTAACGGATTGGCATGATTGTCATCAACAAATCTTTCAAGCACAAAATATTCGCCGTCGTCAAGGCCCTCGATTTGTATGTTGCTTTCGAGATTTTTCTTTTCATTGTAATAATCCGGATTCCATAAAAGTCCTCTAATCGAACCGTCCTTGGCTTTTACGATTACGGCGTTGTCATTTTTGAAAATGCATTCGCCTTTTAACTTCTTGTAAAATGCAAAGGTGTAGAATGTGGGCTTCTTGATATTTCCGTTTGCCACAAGGCCGAATCCGCCGTGGAAAGGAGTAAAGGGAACACCGAATTCTTCAAAAATGTCTCCGAATGTCCAATAGGAATACGAAGCATGTTTGTCTCCTAGACGCGATAACATATGTGCCACATATGCGGCATTGAAAACCGTATCGTGAACGGGTGCATTGGGAACGTAGCTTGTATTAAACTCCGTTATATAAATCTCCATTCCCTTATATTCTTCGTAGGAATCAACTATGTCTCTCGATTTTTCAAGCCATCCGAAAGCATTTGCGGGCTCATGAAGATCGATATATGCGTAATGTCCGTTTCTCTTTGGCATATAACTCGTATAATGATGCCTTGATACAAAATCAAGCGGAAGTTTCTTTTCTTTTACAAAATCAAGAAAACTTCTGAGCCATCTTTCATCATCGACACCGCAAATGGCAGGTCCTCCGACTCTTAAGCGCTCATCGACTTCCTTGATACATTTGGACGAATATTCATAAAGTTTGAAATATTCCTCCATGTTTGCATCTTTCCAAAAGCCCGGAAGGTTCGGTTCATTCCAGACCTCTATCGGCCAGGTTCTGATTTCGTCAATACCGTATCTGTCAATTAAATGACGAAGTGTCGCCTGAACGAGTCTCGTCCACTTGTCGTAATCCTTGGGCGGCGAAGTCTTTCCCTTCCAGAAGAAGATGGCTTCATCACCGGAAGCAAGGTCGTCGGGCATAAATCCGAGTTCCAAAAGAGGCTTGATGTTAAGTTCCAGATATGAATCCATAACCATATCAAGATAAGTAAAACAATATTCTTCCTTTTTGGGCTCATCGCCAAATCCCATCTCCCTGTAAATACCCATGTATTTAGAGAAAAGGCCATGGCCTCTTATATAAGAAAAACCGATTTCTTTCTGAACAGTCTCAAGCTGATCAAGGTACTCCTTGTGGAGAGCCAAATCCATTCTTCCCGTGCCGACGCAGTGATCGGCATTATTGTTAAATTCAATTGTCTTTTTTAAATCCGCAGTAATGTTCATTGTAAATCTCCGCAATACATTTTGTTAAAAAAGGTTAATACGACACCAATTGTGATTTTATCACAGATAAATATCATATTCTACAGGATAATCTATAGATTTTTACAAGCAAAAATGCCACCCCCGTTACCGGAAGTGGCATTTTTTATGTTATTACACCTATTTACTAAATTGATTAGTTCTTGGCAATAAGCTTGAAGCCTCTCTTTGATACTACATCGAAGATAACGGCTGCAAGAAGAACCAAACCTTTAACAACCTTCTGCATGTTCTGGTCTACACCCATGATAAGCATACCGAGGTTGATAACACCCATAAGGGTTGCACCGATGATGGCTCCGGGAACAGTACCGATTCCGCCGTATGCGGATGCACCACCGATGAAACAGGATGCGATAGCGTCCATTTCGTAGTTCTGACCGTATGTAGGCTGTGCCGATGTCATACGTGCGATTGTGATCATACCTGAGAGTGCTGCAAGGAATCCCATGTTCATGTAAGCAAGGAAGAATGTCTTGTTTGTATTGATACCGGAAAGTCTTGTAGCTTTCTCGTTACCGCCGACTGCGTAGAAGTAACGACCTGTCGTGGTATTGGATGTAATGTAGGAGTATACTGCGATTACTACCATAACGATAAGGAGAACCGAAGGAATACCCTTGAATAATGAAAGGAGAACCGTTACTGCGATTACAACTGCGGTAATAAGAACAAGCTTGATTGTCCAGGGAACGATTTTCTCTACTTCATAATTCTTTTTAAGTCTCTTAAGTCTTCCGTATACTTCCAAGCCTACGAATGCGATTACTGCGAGGGCACCGAATATAAGACATGTAATATTTATTCCGCCGTTAAAGCCAAGGAATTTTGAAACAAAGTCGGGTACGTAGCAGTCTGCGCCGCCACCGAAGAATTTAACGAATCCTACAAACTTGTCTCCGTTTAAGGAAACTGTAAGACCGCCGAGAACGACGTTGGAAAGACCTCTGAATATAAGCATTCCGGCCAGTGTAACAATGAACGGCGGGATTCGTACATACGCAATCCAGAAAGCCTGAGTTGCACCGATAAATGTACCTATTGCAAACATAACGAGCACTGCAATCGGCCAAGCCCATTTAGGGAAAAAGTCTGCAGCCATGATTGTTGCTCCGATTGCACCTACGAAGCAGACTACCGATCCAACCGAAAGATCGATGTTACCACCTGTAAGGATACAAAGAAGCATACCGGTTGCAAGTACGAACACGTAAGCGTTCTGTGAAATAATGTTACTTATGTTATTGGGTAAAAGTATCTTACCCCCTGTGGTTATTGAGAAAAATATCAAAACCAATGCAAGAACGATAACCATTGCATATTTTTTGATAAATTCAATGACTTTTGCGCTGTCATTCTTTTTTTCCATCACTCTTCTCCTTCTTTAGAAAATTATTTAAGAAATTATCCGATCAAATTAGCATTACTTATCGCTTTCGCTTTGTAAAATACATGACATAATCGATTCCTGAGTTGCATCTTCGGCATTCATTTCACCGACGATTCTGCCTTCATTCATTATGTAGAGTCTGTCGCACATACCGAGAAGTTCAGGCAATTCCGAAGAAATCATGATAACCGTCTTTCCTTCGGATGCAAGCTGGTTCATAATGCAGTAAATCTCGTATTTCGCACCTACGTCGATACCACGTGTGGGCTCATCGAGGATAAGAATGTCGGGATCTGCAAACATCCATTTTGCAAGAAGAACTTTCTGCTGGTTACCACCGCTCAAGTTACCTACATTCTGTTCTACCGTAGGACATTTTGTTCTTAATTTTTCTTTGTATTCAACCGCTACGGCATATTCCTTATCCTTGTTGATAACACCGCTCGAACTTACACCGCCAAGGTTGGCAAGTGTCGTGTTGAACTTAATCGAGTTGCTTAAGATAAGTCCGTTGCCTTTACGGTCTTCGGTAACATATGCAAGTTTATTTTTAATGGCTTCACGAACGTTGTTAAGATGAATTTCTTTTCCGTCCTTGATTAAGGTTCCCTTAATCTTTTCACCATAGCTCTTACCGAACACGCTCATTGCAAATTCGGTACGTCCGGCACCCTGAAGTCCGCATATTCCGAGGATTTCACCTTTTCTTGCATAAATGCTTACGTCATCGATAATCTTCTTCTCGCTGTAGAGAGGATGATAAGCGTTCCAGTTTCTGACTTCGAAATTGACTTCCCCGATATTCTTTTCCCTCTTGGGGAATCGGTCTGATAATTCACGGCCAACCATGCCTTTGATGATTCTTGCCTCGGAAATATCATCCTTTTCCTTGTCGAGTGTTTCGATCGTGGATCCGTCTCGAATAACCGTGATCTTATCAGCCACGTAAGAAATCTCGTTTAATTTATGCGATATGATAATGGATGTCATTCCTTCCTTCTTGAATCTGAGAAGGAGGTCCAACAAATCCTTGGATTCATTTTCGTTAAGTGAAGAAGTCGGCTCATCAAGAATAAGAAGTTTTGCATTCTTGGCAAGTGCTTTGGCAATTTCTACCAGCTGCTGTTTGCCGACACCTATATCTTTAATTAAGGTACGTGATGATTCCTTAAGTCCTACAGTTCTTAAATATTCATCACTCTTACCGTATGTTTCAGCCCAATCAATCTTCCAAGATTTTCCCTGTTCGTTGCCAAGGAACATGTTCTCTCCGATTGTCATATAAGGAATGAGCGCAAGCTCCTGATGTATAATAACAATTCCGAGTGCCTCACTGTCCTTAATGTTCGTGAAATGACATTCTTGACCGTTGTAAAGAATCTTTCCTTCGTATGTACCGTAAGGATAGATACCGCTCAATACGTTCATCAATGTTGATTTTCCTGCTCCGTTTTCACCAACGAGAGCATGTATCTCACCTTCTTCAACCTGAAGGTTTACATTGTCAAGTGCTTTAACGCCCGGGAATAACTTGGTAATATTTTGCATTTCAAGTAATATTTTGGCCAATTTTATCCCTCCTGATTAATTAACTGTTTTTCTGAATAATAAATGTGTCACAATTCTTTAATATTTACATAGTTAAGTCCCCTTTAATAGTCATGAGAAAAGGGGACTTAACTTAAAGTAGGGAATGGGGAGACCTGTGCCTCCCCATTGGGGAATTACTGTAACTGATCTGCTGTGTAGTAACCGGAATCGATTAAGAGTTCCTTGTAGTTATTAACATCTGCAAATACGGGCTCGCAAAGGTATGAAGGAACAACCTTCTTACCGTTGTCGTATGTTGAAGTATCGTTAACAGGTGCATTTGTTCCCTTAAGGATAGCGTCAACCATCTTAACTGTCTGAGTTGCAAGTGTACGTGTATCCTTGAAGATAGACATTGACTGCTTGCCTGCGATCATGTTCTTAACGTTGGCGATATCACAGTCCTGACCTGTAATGATGGGATAAGCGCCTGTGTAGTTAGCTACGAGTGCGTTTGTAACACCGAATGCTGTGGAGTCGTTTGAACACAAAACTGCGTCAAGCTGAGTTCCGTCTGCATAGTTGGAAGAAATAATAGCTTCCATTCTTGCCTGAGCTGCATCTGAAGCCCAATTTGCTGTAGCAACTGTATCGAAATCGATCTGTCCTGAAGGAACTACGATCTGTCCGTTGTCGATGTAAGGATTAAGGACATCCATTGCTCCGCCGTAGAAGAATCTGGCGTTGTTGTCACCGGGGTCACCTGTGAAGATTTCCATGTTGTAAGGTCCCTTGCCATCCTTAAGACCTAACTGCTCTTCGATGTACTGACCCTGCTTTGTACCTACCATGTAGTTATCGAATGTTGCATAGTATGTAACAGCGTCAGAGTTCATAATCAAACGGTCATAAGCGATAACAGGAATGTTTTTCTGCTTAGCCTGATCAAGAACTGTTCCGAGTGAATCACCATCGATAGATGCGATAACGAGTACGTCACATCCGGATGTAATCATGTTCTCAATCTGAGTAACCTGAGTATTGATGTCGTTTGATGCATACTGAAGGTCTACATCGTAGCCGGCTTCTTTAAGCTGCTTCTCCATGTTGGCACCATCCTGGTTCCATCTCTGTAAATCCTTTGTAGGCATTGCAACGCCGACTTTCTTATTTCCCGAACCGCCTGCTGTACATCCAACAAGTGTTGTAGCTACCATACCGGTTGCAAGAAGAACACTGAGTAATCTTTTTTTCATTTCTTTACCTCCCATTGAATTTGAAATGTTAGTTTCATGACTACAAGTAAACATTAACACACCTTTTTACAAAATAAATTGCTACATTCTTCACTTTTTTGATAAGTTGAAAAATTAAAAAAAGTGTATGCTATCAAAAAATTGTCAGCATACACTTATCTTTAACAAAAAAATGCTATACCTATTCGGTGACATTTAGATAAACATCTTCTTTGGTGTGGAAACCGCTGTTAATAATGGTTTCATCGATATTGTCAACCGTTACGGCTATGGGAGTAAGGCTTATATAGGGAACATCGAAAGATCCGTTGTTCATGGTCCGGTCAGTCTTTATATCCTCGTCCTTTGCAAGCTTAATGGCACATTCGGCCGCCTGTTTGGCAAGTTCGTCCACGGGTTTGTATACAGTCATAAGCTGAGTGCCTTCAACGATTCTCTGGCATGCTTCAAGATCCGCATCCTGTCCGGTAACGGGAATGGTACCGGCGAGACGCTGTTCGGATAAAGCTGCCACCACTTTACTTGCAATATTGTCATTGCCGCACATTATTGCATCCGCATTTGAAATTATGTCCATATTTGAATATACATATTCGGAAGCAATCTCCGCTCTCCAGCCGTCACAATGTGTCTGATCGGTAATGGTTACCTTGTTTTCATCCATTACTTCCGTAAATCCTTCTTCAAGTGCGGGAACATTATAATCGGTAAGCGAGCCGCCGATCATGACTATGTTGCTTCCTTCTCCGACTCCCGCTCCTACCAAAGCTTCACCCATCTGTCTTCCTACGGTTTTGTTGTCAAAAGAAATATAAAGGTCAAGATCCGCATCTCTTATGATCCTGTCATAGGCAATAACTTTAATTCCCGCGTTTTTTGCTTTCTTTACTTCTTCCGAAAGAGTATCCGCATCAATGCATATAATTACGATTACATCAACATTCTGCTCTATGAAATACTGAATCTGCTTCTTTTGTTCTTCGATATTTCCGTTGGCATTCTGCACATTAACCTCGGCTCCCATTTCCTTGGCGGTGGATACGAAGACGTCTCTGTCTCTTTGCCATCTTTCAATTACAAAAGAGTCAAATGACATTCCTATATTAATGCCGTCATTTTCTTTTTCCATATTCACTCCGGTCTCTCCCTCTTTGGGAGTACAGGATAAAAGAGGTGTATAAAGCAAAATCACCGACAGAAATACACTCAATATTCTTAATAATCTTTTATAAATCTTATTCATGGTTTTTCCTATTATAATTGTTTTTTATAACGCATCCTTATATTCGGTCGGAGAAATGCCTTCGTATTTTTTGAAAGCTCTCGAGAAATAATTGGGATCCGAAAAGCCTACCGAGTAACTGATCTCCTTGATGGAGGCTTCGGAATCGGAGAGCATTTTCTTGGCATTCTCGATTCTGACCCTGCTTAAATATTCCACATAATTTTCGCCGGTCTCCTGTTTGAAGAGCTTGCTGAAATAATAGGAACTGATATTGCAGTATCTTGAAATATCGTCCAGCGAAATGTCCTTCATGTAATTCTGTTTGATATAATTTTCGGCCTTCTCGATAAGGCTCTCGCTCTTGTCCGCCCTGTTGTTCTCAATCTTTTGTGCGGTCTCGACGATTTTATCAAGAAACCATTTTTTCAGTTCTCCCAAATCTTCCGTTCCCATAACCGTGGGAAGATAATCCGTACGGCTCTTAAACTCGTATCTGTTACCGCCCTTGTCATGCATGATATGCTCGGCGTTAATTACGAATTCAAGAATCTTGAGTCTTATATCCATGATGCTGTCCGAAAAGTTGGCGCTCATCCAGTCAAAAAACTGACCTGCGGCATTGCCCGCTCCCGTGTAATCTCCTTTTTCAAGGAGTTCAAACATTCTGTTTTCCGTCTCCACGGGATAGCTTTCTTCGTAATCGCATCTTATGTCCAAATCGTCGGCGTGAGCGACTCTGCCGTTTGAATTAAGCAAAGCTCTCAGTGCTTCGTCGTAGGATTCGTTCATCTTGGCAAATTCCTTCACTCCTCCGATACCGATTTTAAAATCGCCCGAAAGTTTGCTTTGAAGCATACGGGCAAATTCCCTGGTCTTGTCTATAAGAGCATTTCTGTCGGCATAATCCATTTCCTTTTTATCATAAGGAACAAGGACCGCTATCTTGTTGGACATAACATTGCCGACTATGCCGCCGCAGAAATCTTTAATGTATGATCTTAATTCGGAATAATGATTCTGAAGTTTTACGCTGCTGCCGACGGCATTCGTCAAATTGGATTCTTCATCTCTTTCACCGCATACAACTGCCATCATGTAACCGTACTCTTCATTGATTCCGAGAATGTTTTTGTAATTCAGTGCCTCTTCCGAGAATTTGTTTTGAAGGAAAATACTGTAAATGAGTCCGCTCTCAAGCATCGGAATAACCATCTCGAGTTTTTCCATAACCATAAGGTCGTTGCTTCTTCTGGCTCTTTCCTTGTCAATCATCGCCATGGCACGCTTTACAACAGCAATGATTCTGTTCTTTTCCATGGGCTTGGTGATATAATCCAAAACACCGAGCTTGATGGCTTCGGTTGCGTAGTCAAATTTATCGTAAGCACTCATTACGATAAAAATCACGTCTTTATTCTTTTCACGGATTTCCTTCATGGCATCAATGCCGTTAATTCCGGGCATCTGAATATCCATGATGGAAATATCCGGTCTGAACGTCTCCGCAAGTTCTATGACGCTTCTTCCGGTCTTTGCATATTCAATTATGCAGTCTTTGCCGAATTCTTTTTCAAGAACGAATTTTAAGGAATCGATAACAATTCCTTCATCGTCGGCTATCATTATTTTATACATACCAGTCCTCGCTTTTTTATTCTTCTTTTACGAGTTTAATAATAACTTCCGTTCCTTTTCCTTCACCCTCGCTGATGATGGAAACACTGTCTTCACGGTCGGTAAAGAGTCTTAATCTCTTGATGACGTTATCCATTCCTATACCGTGTGCTCCCACGGGCGAAGGCTTTTCTTCTTCGGTAAGTTCGCCGCTTAAGACCTTGTCTATCATTTCCTGCGACATTCCGATACCGTTATCTTTTACGCTGATGCATACAAAACCGTCTTCGGAATATACGCGAAGAGAAATCTTTCCCCTGCCTTCCATCTCTTTGATTCCGTGGTTGACGCTGTTTTCAACGATGGGCTGAAGTATCATGCTCGGCATCAGCACATCCACGATATTTTCATCGATGGTTTTTTCATATTTGATATCTCCGGAAAATCTTACGTTCAATATATAAATGTAATGATCGATAAGATTGATCTCATCGGCAAGATGAACCGTGGTATTTCCTTCTCTTACATTATATCTGAAAAACTCCGCAGTGTTTTGAATATAATCGTAAGTTCTCTGCGCTTCTTCCATCATGGCAAGCTGCGCACCGGCATTAAGAGTATTAAAGAGGAAGTGCGGGTTAATCTGCGTCTGAAGATATTTAAGCTGAGCCTCTTTCAAAGTAGCTTCGATTCTAAGCTCCTTCTCCTGCATGCTTCTCTCGTATTCCATGTTCTCTTTTATCTGTTCAATGTATTGCCTTATGCTGACAACCATCTTGTTAAAAGCACCTGTAACGACACCTATTTCATCACCGGAAATGATTTCGATGGTTTCGATTTCAAAATTTCCTTTTGCGACTTCATCCGCAGACTTGGCAAGTTTTCTGACGGGATCGATCAGCGAAGATGTAAATCCGATAACAAAGAATGAACTTCCCACAACAACGCCGAACATTACAATGAAAGTAACGGTCTCAAAAATTCTGAACGCCGATATCAATTCCGAGAAGTTTGAGGAGTTGCTTTTGAATCGTTCGTTGTTAAGGCTGTTGATATATGTATTTATATAATTGTACAGTCTGCAGGCCTTGTCATATTCCACACTGTACTTTTCTACATTTCGTCCACGCTTGGCTTCAATGGCATAACCTGTGGTTGTAAGGTATTCTTCCGACATGTTTCTTATGTTTTTTTCCATAAGATCGTAATAGTCGCCCGTAACCTCATTGTTTAATTCAGCGATTAGTTTGTGATAATCCTGTTCGCTCTTAAAGTATCTTTCAAGCGAATCTGTAGTCTTGGTATTAAGATAATCCGTCATGCTGTTTTGCACTTCGGAAATGGAAACGGCAAGTTCGTTGAGCTTTAAGTTGTCACGGTAAACCGAGTCCATTTCTTCGGTCATCCTGTTGATACCGATGATAAGCACACCGTTAACGATAAAAATCAGAACGCTTGCCAAAATGAATATGCCGCTTAATTTTAACTGAAGCGAGACCGTGGGTCTTGAATGCTTTTCTTTCATTCAGTCACCTCCTCAGTCTCGTTAAGATAATCGGATACATTGTTTTTATCAATGAGTGTAATGTCCGCAGGCATATACTGACTGATATTGCCGGTCTCTTCGTACTCTTTGATCGCATCGACGCAATATACTCCCATCTGGTGAGTATCAACCGAAATCGTCGAATAAATAACATTACGCGATATACCCTTTAATATGCTCTCGGAATCGTAATATCCGAGAATCGATGCTTTACCTACCTTGTTGTAATCGACAAGCGACTGATAAACGCAATTGGTATCAGTCTCATTTAAACAAATGATTACATCGGGAGCTTCTTCGGATCTGAAAATATCTCGGATTGATTCTTCCGTGGTAAAAGTATTTCTGTTATCCACATAAGCCTGTGTCAGTTCTATCTGAATCTGGGTATTGTTGTCGGACATTACGGTACTTTGAATACCGGACCACACAAGGCTCTGGTTGGCATTGTCCGAATATGAGTTAATCAAAGCCACAACTCTTATGACATCATTCATATGCGTGGATGCCGTGGTATTTGACAATTCGGTCTCTCTTGCAATCTTAACGATCTGTTTGCCGTATTCGCGTCCGAGGTTGTAGCTTCCGACGCCGACATAGCATATTCTCGAAGAGTTGGCATTATCGCCGTATACGGTAACAACCGGGATTCCTTTGCCTACAGCTTCGTCTATGAGTGTTCGCATCTCCAGACTCTCGTCGGCATAGACTATTATGCCGTCAACCTTCGACGCGATTGCAATTTCCATAAGTTCAATCTCGCTGTAGCTTTCAGAAAGATTGTCACCGATCATCTCAACGCTTACACCTTTTTTCAGTCCTTCTTCCCTGGCACCTTCGTACACGGATTTCCAGAAATCCAGATCTCTGTCTGATGTAATCATGACATAATATTTATCCAGTGCGACATCGGTATCCTGCCCTGCCTGACTGTCCTTTACATCTCCGGCGTGTCTTGCGGCTTTGATGTTGCCGGAAAAATACATGGAAACTGCAAAAGAAATAACGGCAACGATAAGAATCATGGCCGAATAGATAAATAATATATTTTTTGTCGAATATCTTCTCTTTCTTTTTTTCATCAAAAAACTCCGGTCAATCCTTCTTTTGGGAAGTATCCAAATTCCTTGTCAGGACAAAGAATACGGCAAATACGAAAATCGAGAAAATCCTGCAGGTAAATACCCAATGCTCCATGGAATGATTCGATGTGACAAACCACCAGGCAAAAGGCGTTATGCCGATTAAAAGCAGAGGAATGCTTTTTACAAATCCCGCAAAAGATTTTAGTATGCCTGTTTTAATAATTCCCGCCGCGATGATTACAAGAATAAAAAGCAAAATCAAAGCAAAGGCTCTGTTAAAATAGGGCGAGAGATTTAATTTCAACACTTTTGCATATCCTGCAAGTCTCCCCTGATCCGAGGCCGATGTTCTTTGGGATATTGTACTCAATGCATCCGTAAGGGCTCCTTTTCCCAAAAAGGCTGCGCCGATAAACCATTTGGATGCCCACATAAAGACATATCCGATTACCCAGAATACCGAATGCTTTATTAACGAAACGAAAGATTTGGAAATCTTTTTTTCATTCATCCCGATTACGGCTATAAGGGGAATTGCAAGTGTCACCAAAGGATATGTTAAAAAATCAAAAAATGATGTTGCGCTTCCGGCTATAAGGAAGAATGCGGTATATCTTTCTTTTTCGCAAAGTTTATCATTAAAGTTTGCTATTATAAGCATTTCGAAAAGCAAAATGTAAAGGCATATGCTTAAAGAAAGCGAAGAAAACGAAGAAAAGAAAAACATAAAAGGAAGCGATGCCGCAAAGGAGAGGGCAACATTTGAATATCCTTTTTTCGAAAAAGCCACAAGTATCAAAGAAAGCAGCAAAAGTTCAAATCCCGCATTGAAAAGTCTTAAGGAATTAAGTGATGTAAACAAAAGAAGCGGCTTTAAAAATACAAGATATCCGTGCCAGTATCTCGGGTAGGACACTTCTTTGGCTACGCTTACCCCGTTTAAATAATCAAGAAGAGAGCGGCCCGGCCACCATTCTTCTTCGGGGTCAGATTCGCTTCGATACATGTTTATCATCTGCTCGATGGCGGAATGATTTCCGTCATATATCGCATAATGAAGCATAAGGCAATCAGTGAAATTGCCGCTTAACGTAGCTTTGTATTCATCAACCAAAAGTTCATCAAAACACTCGGCTTCAATTGTATCTATGGAAGAATATACATTTGATTTCATGGAGAGCGTCGGGAGCAAATGAACCAAAAGCAGGAGAAGAAAACCTGCCGCGGGCATAATCAAAAGAATTATAAGATTTCTAATCAAAGCCTTTTTCAAAACATAATCCTTTGCGCAAAAAAAGTGCGAAAGCCATAAAACTTTCGCACTCAATTATACCTTTTTTTGCCTTCAAACTCAATAAGTGATGAAAAGCGATGCAACGCTTGACGATTATCCTCTTTCAGCATGATCGCGTCTTATTTCTTCAAAGCAGTCTTCCGAATCCATCATGCAGCTCATAGCCTTGGCTCCTTCGCACTTTCTCATCTTCGATACGGTTTTGGAAAGCACTTGGTAATTTAAGCTCGTGCCCATGCTGTCGCAGGTATATTCCACTGCTCTGCTGGCGGAAATGCCGAATCTTGAAGCTTCTTTGATTGCATCAATGTTCGCACCGAGGAATAAGAATTCCCATCCGTATTTTTCCTTCTGTCTCTCGACCATATTCTTTACCTTGGCATAATTGTATCTTCTGCTCGCATTTTCCATGCCGTCGGTTGTAATGATGAAGATTGTCTTTTCCGGGCAGTCGTTTTTAAGTCTCTTATGAACGTTTCCGATGTGGTGAATTGCCGAGCCCATTGCATCAAGGAGTGCCGTGCAGCCTCTTACGTAATACTGTTTGTCTGTCATCTTTTCGATTTTTTTAAGATCGACTCTGTCGTAAATAACATCCGTCGCATCGTCGAAAAGCACTGCCGAAATAACCGCTTCGCCGTCCTCTTTTCTCTGTTTTTCGATCATCGAGTTGAAGCCCCCGATTGTATCTGCCTCAAGTCCGCTCATTGAACCGCTTCGATCAAGAATAAAAACTATTTCCGTTAAACCTTTTTTCATAATTTTGTCCTCCCTCATCTTTTTGTTTTCTTTTGATGAGCCTATAATACAGGACAAAATTAAAAAACAGGTCGCCTGCAAAGCGACCTGCAATATTAATCAATCAAATAACTCAAACCGTGTTCTTCAAGCTGAATATCTATTTCAATCATATCGTATATTCCGTTTTCTATGAAATATGAAAAAATAATATCCGTCTTATCGCACGGAGACAGCGCATATCCCGCACGTGCGAGCAAATCCTTGGTTTCATCAAGATTAAGTCCCGCCCCGACGCAAAGGCAAAGAGCCGTAATCTTTTGAGGATGGGCATTAGGATTGTTTTTAATCTTTGAAAATACTTTTTTATCCACGACAGCCCTTTTGTAAACATCGGCATTGCTTAAACCTTTTTGAGCGATTAAATACAAAAGATATTCCGAGAAAGTATCCGTAAGATGCTTCATCCTTTCTTTCAGGGCATCCGAAATCTCAGCCTGGATATCATCATAATCAAAAGCATCTTCAGCCAATGACTCTTCTTCGATATCTCCCGAAGGCTCGATTTCTCTTGCCATGGAACAGCTCATGCCAAAAGAAGGCATTGCGTTTCCGGGATGAGCTTCGGCCTGTGAGCCGGTTTCTTTTGCTCCTCTCTTTAAACCGGAGAACAAACCGTTCCTTTTCTTTGCTTTCTTTTCCTGCTCTTCTCCAAGATAGTTTTGAGCTGTGAGTCTTGCGGACGTTCTGTTAAAAAAGAGATCTTCGGATATCTCGGTAGGAGCTTTTCCTGCGAGTGTTCCCGAATACTCATTTAAATTGGCTTCTTCAACATAATTGTTGCTTATGTATTCTTTTAATTCCGAAGTGACTTTTTTGCCGAGTGAAACGGATTCGCTGTCAAATACGGTAAGATAAATCTCTTTGTCTTTTTTGATCAGATACGAATTGATTTCATCGAGTGCTATTCGAAGTCCCTCTTCCTTGGGATAGCCGAAACTTCCCGTGGAAATAAGAGGAAATGCTATGCTCTTTATCCCTTTTTCATCCGCAAGTTTTAAAACTTTCCTGTAACAGCCCCTGAGTTTCTCTTCTTCTTTGGAATTGCCGTCTATGTAGCAGGGACTTACGGCATGAATTATATTTTTGGCAGGGAGATTAAATCCCGGAGTAATGAATACCTCACCCTCTGAGACCTCTCCTATTTTTTCTTTTCTGTATGAAAGAAGTTCGTCGTATCCGGCGGCATCGTAAACCGCACTGTCGCAGCCTTCTCCGACCGTCACTCTTTTGTTGGCGGTGTTGACTATTGCATCAACCGCCATCCTTGTAATATCATTTCGAACTATCTTAAGTGCCATATTTTACCACCTAATCAATCCGTTATTTATCCAATGGGTTCAAAATCGGCTGCGCCGTGTTTGCAAAGAGGGCATACGAAATCATCGGGAAGTTCATCTCCTTCGTAAACATATCCGCATACCTTGCATACGTAGCCCTTCTTGCCTTCCGTCTCGGGCTTGGGCTTAACGTTTGACTGATAATATGTATAAGTCATGGTGTCTTTGTCAGAAAGAACTCTTGCCTCGGTAACGGTACAGATAAACATTCCGTGAGTATCAAGATCCACGTACTGCTCAACCTTAAGAGACATGAATGCATTGATGTATTTTGATAAGAATACAAGGCCGTTGTCCGAACGAACCACGCTTTCTTCGTTGGCAAATTTATCCACGTTTCTTCCGCTTTGGAATCCGAAGTTTTCAAATACCGAGAAAGGAGCTTCCACGGAAAGGCAGTTAACATTCATGATTCCCGTCTGCTTGATTACATGGTGCGAATAATTGTCTTTGTTGATGCATACAGCCACACGGTTGGGTGAATTGGTAACCTGTGAAATCGTGTTGACTATAAGACCGTTATCTCTCTTTCCGTCATTGGATGTAACAACGTAAAGGCCGTATCCGATTTTAAAGAGTGCCGTCAAATCGTTCTTGTTGGCAGTCTCTTCTTTGATTGCTTTGTAGTCCATGCAAAGCTCATCTGCAAGGGCATCAATCTGAGCCATGCTTTCGTCATTCAATGCGGAAAAAATCTTAACCGTGGTATCCGTAAATGTAATGTTCTTGCAGCCTTCGAGCATGCTCCTCATTGTCTTTGCGGCAAGAGGTGCCCAGGAACCGTTTTCGATAAGTCCGACCGTTTTATTTTTGAATCCCCTCTCAGTAAGATGATTGATAAACTCTCTCATGAAAGGGAAAATCTCAGCATTGTATGTGGTGGTTGCAAGAACGATTTTTCCGTATCTGAACGCGTCTTCCACAGCCTCTGCCATATCGTCTCTTGCAAGATCCGTAACAGCCACTTTGGGACAGCCGTTGGCTTTTAATTTTTCAGCGAGAATTTCTACCGCTTTCTTTGTATGACCATATACGGATGTGTATGCGATTACAATGCCGTCAGTCTCCACACCGTAGGATGACCATATATTGTAAAGGTTAAGATAGTAACCCAAATTCTCATTTAATACAGGTCCGTGAAGAGGACATATTGTATTAATCTCAAGTCCCGCTGCTTTCTTAAGAACCGCCTGAACCTGTGCGCCGTATTTGCCGACGATTCCGAAATAATAACGTCTGGCTTCGCATGCCCAGTCTTCCTCGACATCAAGAGCACCGAATTTGCCGAATCCGTCAGCGGAGAAAAGTACCTTGTCATATGAATCATAAGTCATGATAACTTCGGGCCAGTGAACCATTGGCGCTGCCACGAAGTTTAAAGTATGCTTTCCGAGAGACAGCGTATCGCCCTCGGCAACTACGATTCTTCTGTCTTCAAATTCCTTTCCGAAGAAGTTCTTCATCATCGTGAATGCCTTGGATGAAGAAACTATTGTCGCATCGGGATACACATTTGCGAAATTAACAATATTTGCGGAATGATCGGGTTCCATATGCTGAACCACAAGATAATCGGGTTTTCTTCCTTCTAGAATATTGGCCAGATTGTCAAGCCACTCATGCGTGAAGTTCTTGTCAACGGTATCCATAATCGCGATTTTCTCATCCAAAATCACGTATGAATTGTACGCCATGCCGTTTGGAACATCGTACTGACCTTCAAAAAGATCTATGTTGTGATCGTTAACACCTGCGTATTTGATATCATTTGAAATTGTCATAATAAACCTCCCTTTTTAACCTCTTAATTATACCTCTTTTTCATTTGCCCCATCAAGTTGGTTTTGATTGTTTTGCTCTTCCATTTTCATGAGTTTGTTAAGGAAATAAAGTCCCCCGAAAAGCGAGATGCAAAATGCTATCATATCGGCCACCGCCTGAGAAATCTGTACTCCGGTAAGTCCAAAGAAAACCGGAAGAATCATGATAACCGGTATGAAGCAAAGACCGGATCTGCAGGATGAAATCACGGTCGCACCGAACGCTCTTCCGGAAGCCTGCAAAAGCATGTTGGTAAGTATTATCCATACACCGAAAACATATGTGACGCACTGTGCCCGAAGTGCAAAAGAACCTACTTCGATTACCATGGCATCTTCTTTTCTGAAAAGGGCCACAATGTAAGGCGCAAAGATAAAGCAGATTGCTCCGACAACAAGCATAAGTCCCGCGCAAACTTTTACGGAGAAAAGAAACGCATCTTTTACTCTCCTGTATTTGGCCGCTCCGTAATTGAAACTGCATACGGGTTGGAATCCCTGGCCGAATCCGATAACGGTTGAATTTAATGACATGCTGATTTTTCCGACTATCGACATGCCGGCAATAACGGCATCAGCGTTGACAGGTCCCGCAACTCTTTTGGCAACCACGTTTAACATTATGGCGGAAATACTTGCAAGTCCCTGTCTGAAAAGTGAAGGAAGACCTCCCGAAACGATTTCCCAAAGATATTCGAAAGCAAAAGGATTTTTCTTTAAGGTAATCCTTATGTTTCCGGCTCTTCTTGTAGTAAAAAGAAGAATGATAAAGCTTATCAACTGTCCGGAAATCGTGGCTATAGCAGCACCCATAATTCCAAGGTTAAATCCGAAAATAAGGATCGGGTCGAGCGCAATGTTAATAACCGCTCCCGCCATGATTCCAAACATCGCCGTCTTGGCATTGCCCTGATATCTGATTTCGTTGTTTAAAACAATCGAAGCCATCATCCAGGGTGCACCGACAAGGATCGGTCCCATATAGGAACGCGCATACGGAAGTATGGTATCGGTCGAACCGAGAAGGTACGCAAGTCTGTCAAGATTCAAAAGGCCCGTTACCGCCAGAATGATTCCAAACGAAAATGCAAAAACAAATCCAGCATTGGCGATTCTTTCCGCTTCTTCCTGCTTTTGCTCTCCAAGCTTCCTTGCAAGGAAATTGCCCGAGCCGTGTCCGAACATAAAACCGAATGCCTGGATAATCGCCATAAGCGAAAATACGACTCCTACCGCACCCGATGCAGAAGTATTTATTTTTCCTACAAAATATGTATCCACCATGTTGTAAAACGACGTAACAAGCATGCTTAAAATCGTCGGTACTGCAAGTTTTCCAACGAGAGACTGCACCGGTTCCGTCGTCATTTTGGTGAATTTTTCTTCCTGTGTCATTTTTATTTCCCCGTGTATTTACAGGTTTTCAATAACGGCCTTGATACCGCCTTCCTTAAAAATATCCTTGTAATAAGCAAGTTCCGTCTGTATGAGTTCGTCTACAGCTTTCATTCCGAGAAGTTCCACGGGTGCCTTGTCATCGGTCATTACCAGATCGCCCGCTTCGTAAGGAACCAGTCTGTCGGATACAAGGCCCATCATCCATGTGAGTTCCTCATCCTCTTCCTTATCAATATTCTCTTTGAATTCGTTAAGCATTGAAGGATTGTTTGATGCAAAGAATTCTCTGTTGCCGATTGCGGAAGTATCTGCATAATAAGCCTCTGAAAAAACCGAGCAGATGGTATCCGACAAATATTCGTTGATACCGCCTTCCTGATTGCTCTTCATATTCATGTTTACAACCATTACACCGTCGTCTTTTAAATGATCTTTAACGGATGTAAAGAATTCCACCGAAGACATCTGAAACGGTATCGTAATATCCTGATAAGCATCCACCATAATCACATCATACTTTTTGTCTGTCGCATTTAAATAAGCTCTGCCGTCGTAGGTTATGACATCAATGTTGTCGGGAAGTTCGAAATATTCCTTCGCAAGTTTGGTGATTTTTTCATCAATTTCGACACCTGTTATATTCAAGTCTTTGTCAAAATATCGTTCGCACTGTGTGGCAAAGGTGCCTGTTCCGTTACCGAGAATCAGAATGTCCATGGCATCCTTTTCATTAACTCCCGCCATAAAAGGAGCGGCCATTGCATAATCGTAATAGAATCCCGTAAGGCCTTTTTCTTTAAGATAGACCGACTGGATTCCAAAGAGAACATTTGTCGAAAAATACACCGCTCTGTCATCATCATAAACCTGAAGATAATTGTAGATGGATTCTCCTTCGTACAAAAGATTGTCCTGCCAGAAAGCAAAATTGCTTTTGTATCCGAACACGCAGCATAAAAGGAAAATGATCATTCCCGCGGGAAGTCTTTTTATCTTTTTCATGCTGATTTTCGATGATATGAAATATACGGCCGAGAGAATAAGAAGAATGCCGGCGAAAATCAAAAACGTAATCGATGTGCCGACCGCCGGAATGCTTACAAATGTCGGAATAAATGTTCCGATAATGCTTCCGATTGTATTGGCCGCATTTAAATTGCCGACGAGTTTTCCGTTGTTATCGAGATTATCGACCGTGAATTTTACCAACGACGGAGTAACCGTACCCAGAAGGAAAAGAGGGAACACGAAAATGACCATGCATGCAACGAATCCCGCAATAATAAGGAAATTGTTGTTTACGGCAAAAATCAGAATTCCCGAGATAAGCACGATGACATATTTTCCGAGAACGGGTATCAACGCAATCCATACCGCGGCAATGATAATTCTCGCATAAAGTCTGTCGGGATTAGGATTCCTGTCGGCGCTTCTTCCGCCGTAAATATTGCCGAGAGCCATGGCTATCATTATGGTACCGATTATAATGGTCCACACAATCTGAGAAGAACTGAAATAAGGTGCCAGAAGTCTGCTGGCTCCAAGTTCAACCGCCATAACCGACATTCCCGCAAAGAATTCGGTAAGATAAAGATAAATTCTGTTTTTAAGTATAGGTCTTTGTTCCATTTTTTACTCCGCTCGCATAAAAAATGCTTTGATTCTTTATTTTAAAATGCAGATATTTAATAATATCATAATTAAGATTAAGAGTCTACGAACGTCCTTTTCTTGTCCTTTGCTTTCGGTGTTTATTTCTTATTTTAAATAAAAAAGGGCGCGTTTGTAGCTCACGATAATTGTAAACAGCCTTCTTTTATGGTAGAATTGTTCGCACAAAAGGGACTGTTTTTTAGGTTATTTTAAGGGTTAATTTCGTGGAAGATTCAAACAAGGAAAAGAAAATATATCTGGATTCCAGATTTTATTACTGCCTGGTCATAGCAGTTTTTATTTGCTTTGTTTTAATTTACGCCCTTGCCAACAAAAATTACTCCCTCTACGACAATTCATCCAAGCCTTTTGACAAAAACTGGTATTACGAAAACGGTGAAAGCGTTGATTTCGACAACTTCGTATCCGACAGTAATTTTGTCATCCAAAAGAAAATCGAAAAAGGCAGTCTGATCAACAACAAATCCCTTTGTTTTTACAGCAAAAACATCTACTTTACCGTAATTTTGGACGGTAATGTCATATACAATTATCACCCAAATCCGCCAAGAGTATTCGGAAAATCCTACGGTGTGTATCCGCATGTGATTTCCCTTCCCTCACTCTACGATGATGCGACATTAAAAATCGTGGTGGATAACCTCTACACTTCCACTCCCGGATTCATCAAGGATATTTCCATCTCCAACGGCAATTCTTTTTTGATTAAAGAGTTAAGAAGAAACACAATGGAATTTCTTCTTTGTGCACTTGCACTGGCGCTCGGAGTAGTCGCATTTATCCTTGGAATTGCCGGCAAACATTTCGGTGACAGAAGATATGAAATCATCAGCATGGGCACTTTCGCAATGGTCTGCTCCATCTGGATTTCATGCGAAACCACATTCTTTTCTCTTCTTGCAAGTGCACCGATAGCAGTGCATTTCGTGGATTACATGATGCTCGCAATACTTCCTCTTCCGACGGTTTTATTCGCGTCATTTATTACCAACAACAAGGAATCAAAAGCAGGCATTATAGTTGCTTTGCTTTCATCGATAAACCTGCTTATGCAGATTCTTTTGACTTCACTTAAGATAAAGGATTATCACGAACTTTTAATCGTAAGCCATATAATCCTCGGAGCCACTGTGGTTTATTCTCTTATTCTCTATATTAAGAGCATCATCCAAAAGAAGCTTCCGAGAGGAGTACATATAATCCTTGCGGCTACTTCCCTGCTTCCTCTCATTATCGGTTTGTCAGAACTTGTAAAATACAGGATTCAGCCTAGATCCTACGGCGGAACTCCCATTTATCATATAATTCTCTATATATTTATTTTCGTCTGCTGTACATATGAATTCATAAGCATCTCTGAATTAAGCCGTAAAGGACAGTATGCGGAGATTATGGAAAAAATGGCATACACGGATTCTCTGACCGGACTTTACAACAGAGAATATTACAACAAATTCCTTGATTCAACGCTTCCCGAAGGCGAGCACTATACATTCGTAATGCTCGACATGAACGGCCTTAAAGAAGTCAATGATACGCACGGTCATTTAATAGGTGACGAATACATAAAAACACTCGCAAAATTCATTAAAGAATCCTTCGGCGAAAACGGAACGTGCTTCAGAATGGGCGGCGATGAATATTTGATTATTTCCGATCTTTTAAGTGTGGATCTTAAATTCCTCGACGATCTGGATACGCTCTACGAGAAAATTGCAAAATACAACGAAAGCAAGAAACTTGAAATACCTTTAAGTGTCGCAATCGGTTATTCAGACTTTACGGTAGGAAGCAGAAGCGTCAAAGAAGCTTTCAGGGAAGCCGATGCAAAAATGTATGAACGGAAAAAGAAAATGAAAGAAAATGTGTAAACAAAGGAGTAAATGATGAAAAAACTGTTTGGTCTAAGACCTCTGCTGCTTTTAATCCTGGCTTTCGGTCTCCTGCTTTCACTCAAAGCAACCGTCAAAGCCGCACCGCTTAACATGCCGGACGGAACCGTATTCGATCCGATATATTATGCCGATACATATCCTGATTTGAAAGCCGCATTCGGTTACAACGAAAAAGATCTCTGGGCTCACTACGACAAGTACGGCCGCGCAGAAGGAAGAGCCTGCACCGGAAGTACGGAGACAGTCGGAAGTGTAAAAGTCATGAAAGACAAAACACTTTTTGATGCGGCTTTTTATGCCGCTGCATATCCCGATGTAGTTGCCGTATTCGGAACCAACGAAAATCAGCTTTACAATCACTACAAAAAATACGGCAAAAAAGAAGGCCGTATGGCATTCGAAGGTCAGGTTGTAAACGCAACCGCACCTCCAAAGGTTTTAACGGGTGATGCGACATATTACATAAAAATAAACCGTCGTGCATGTACCGTTACGATTTATTCAAAAGATGAAAGCGGCAACTATACTGTTCCTTACAAGGCAATGGTATGCTCAAGCGGAAATGCCACTCCGATCGGTTCGTTCTCTCTCGGAGGAAGTGCAAGATGGCTTCAGTTCGAAGAAGGAACAGTCGGACAATATGCAAGAAGAATTACCGGTCATATCTGGTTTCACTCCGTAATGTATTACAAGAGATCCCCGGATACTCTCCTTTGGGGAGAATACAACAGACTCGGTACTGTATGTTCTCATGGATGCATCCGTCTTGCCGAAGTTGATGCACAGTGGATATATGAAAATTGTGAAGCGGGTACCATAGTAGAAATCTATGACGATCCCGACAACCCCGGACCTCTGGGAAAACCCGAACCTATAAGAATTGACGGAAACGACCCCAGACGCGGATGGGACCCCACGGATACCGATCCCGGCAATCCCTGGAAAAGTGAAGAATAAAAGTTAAATTAAAAACCGACCTTCAATTTCGATTCGAAGGTCGGTACTTTTTTATAATTATTCTTTTCTTCGTGATTTCTCCGGATGCATATTGTAAAACTTTGCCTTATCCTCATACATCTTTACATCAGCTTCATGCATCGCATTTCTTATATCAAACGAAGCATCTTCGTAGCATGAACCGATTGCAAATTTTACCGTTTCGGACTTATTGGAGGCTTCACGAATTTTTTCAATCATACGGTTGAATTCATCTTCCGTTTTGTCTTCGACAATCGCAAGGAATTCATCACCGCCGACTCTGTAAATATCACATCCTGCAAACGTTGATTTCAAAACATCCGCAGTTTCTTTTAGAAGAGTGTCACCTGCTATATGTCCTTCGCTGTCGTTTATGGTCTTTAACCCGTTCATATCGACGAAGACGACACCGTAAGGATTGTTTATCTGATACTTGCCTGCAACAATATCGGAGATTTTGTTGTTCATCGCATTGCGATTGTATGTATCCGTCAGCAAATCCATGACACTTAACTTTTCCATCTGCTTGTAAAGTCTTCTGTTGCTGACTTCGGAAGCCAAAAGAAACGATGTCAGTTCAAGCGTTTGTCTGGTGTGAAGCATATTGGAAGTATCAAAGTTGGTAACCCAGAAATAACCGATTGTCTCACCGTTTGTTCTCAACGGATAAAGGGCAATATTTTTTATACCCATCATCACCATCGAGTCATACCATTCCTTGTTTTTCAGCTTGACGTTATCAAAATTGTCAATCGCCATAAAACAATTACCGCCGGCGATTAACGCATCCCATCTTTCGATTACATTGAAGAACGAATTCTCATCAAAATCTTCGGGAATTTTTTCATTCTCATCCAACTTTAAACTTTGCGCAACGAAATCAAAAGTTTTGCTCTCAAAATCTGCCAGAATAATGGCACATCCGGTAGCTTTACAGTCTTTTCTTATGTTTTCCGTTACTTTTTGTATTGCCGCTTCAAAATCGGAATTTTCCCTTAAAGTTATGCTGGTTTTTATTGCACTTGCAGCAGCTGCCGGCGTAACATCGCTTACTTTATCCGGATCTGCCTCAGGTGTCATGTCATACGTGAAAAGTCCGTATTGAACGTCTTCTCTGTCTGAAACCAACGGTATGAAATAATTATCCAGCCAGCCGTTGACATGTTCATCATATACATAATTGTGAAGCAAAACGTTGCTCAAAAAACTCTTGTAAGACATCCCTTCAAAACTGACATTCTTAAAAATATAATCATAGTAGGGACGTCCGGGAACAAAATCCTTCGGATCGACATTGACTGATTTCAAATACAAATCATTGGCTGCTTCGATGCACGGTTCCCCTTTTGTGCCATCCGGATTAAGCTTAACCGATATAATACATGCAATCTTATTGATTGTATCTACAAAAGCCTGATAATTCAAAAAATCTTCCCCCATTTTCATTTTCTGATTATTCAAACTTTATTTTACTATTTATTTTTCTTACCTGCAAGGATTCCGAAAATAAGATAAAAAACTAAAGTCAAAATCACGAAAATCAAAACAAATGCATTTATCTCTTCACTCCATTTAAGCGCAACAGCAGAGCCTGATAAAATAAGCATGATGAGCGGATTAATGAAAGAAAAACTTGTTACGCCTTCTCTGAAGAACTTTAAAAGCATAATTCCAAATACCGGAATAAGTATTATTGCTGCCGCAAATTCCGCTATGTAAAAAGGTACGGTAAGCGCGCCGAGCTTAAGTGCTATGTAGCAGACAGGAACTGTCATTGAAAAAAGTGTTAAATATATTACCGATACTATGGACGAAAAGCTTTTGGCTTTGTCTCCCCTGCATTTTTCGACAGTTCTTACAATCATGGATGCAATCAAAAAGCCATATGCGATAAACTGAACCGGTGCGATTGTAAATCCCGTATGCATCATGCCTCCGTAAAGGAAAGCCATAGCAGCAATAACTATCGATTTATAGTTCTCTTCAAAGGGATATAATTCCTTGGAAAAAAGTGATTTAAGCAATCCGAAAAACGGTTTGACAGAAAGCGCCACACCGGCAATTAAACTTAATGCCGTTATGCAATACGTAATGTAATTAAAATAATTGCCCGAATCAAGAGCGTATACACCGCCGTGATGAAAACTTAAAATCACTGCCAGAAGTCTTTCTGTAAAAATAATGATAAAATAAACCAAAAGACCCGTGATTTTTAATTTATTGGTTAATTTGTTTTCGCCCAAATCAATCACCTCTTTTCTGCGCCGAAATTTAATTTTAAATTAATTCAATTCATATGCTTTTCAAAGCAGCCTTGCTACATCCCTGTCAGAAGGTTTCATTTGTCTGCAAGCAGTCTTTCAACTTCCTCTATCGAAATGTTTTCTTCTCTCGCAATCCTTGCGAGATCTTCGTATTCAATCTTTTCTCTTGTAACACCAAAGCCTTCCGAGCGTTTGATTCTGATGTTTCCAAATTTCGTATCTTTGGTAATTATTTCTCTTTTTAAGGCATAACGGCGGCTTACGTTCTCACGTATCCCAAGTGTTGTGGTATGTTTGAATATAAGTTCGACCATTGTATCTTTTTTATCTTCTCTGCATATTACGCTAAGAAGAATGCCGGGTCTTGATTTTTTCATTCCAACGGGAATCGTATAAGCTTCGAGTGCTCCCGACTTTAAGAATTCTTCTGTGGCAAATCCGATTTTTTCGGGCGTCATGTCATCCACGTTGCAGGATAATTCAACTATCATCTCGCTGTCTTCTTTGGTGTCTCCGAGGAATGCCCTTACGCAATTGGCCTGCTCAAAATCTTTTCTGCCCATTCCGTATCCGATTTTGCCTACAGTCATGACAGGCATTTCGCCGAATGAATCAACGAAATTCTTAAGAAGAGCAGCACCTGTCGGAGTACAAAGCTCGCTCTTAATGTGACCTGAATACATCGGAATGCCTTTAAGTATATACGCAGTCGCAGGTGCAGGCACGGGAATTATTCCGTGAGCGCAGTGCACATGGCCGCTTCCTACATTTACAGGTGAAGCCACTATCTTCTCGGGCTTTAATTCTTCTAAAAGCATGCAGTTAATCGTAACATCCGCGATCGCATCCATCGTTCCCACTTCATGGAAGTGAATCTCGCTAACATCCACGCCGTGCGCATGGCTTTCTGCTTCTGCTATCAAAGCGTAAACCTTTTTCGCATTCGCTTTAACATTATCAGAAACATCGAGTCCGTCAATGATATTCTCTATATCCTTCATTGAAGCATGATGATGGTGATGTTCGTGATGATGGTCATGATCATGATGGCTGTGATGATCATCGTTGTCGTGTTCATGTGTGTGTGTTTCGTGCGTGTGGTCAGCGAGTTCATGACATTCGTGATTATGCGAATGTTCGTGATAATCATCATGGCTGTGGTCATCGTCATGGCTGTGTGTGTGTTCATGATTGTGGTCGTCGTGGCTGTGTTCATGGTCATGATGATGGTCGTGATCATGATGATGTTCGTGCGCCTCCCGCATCTCTCCTTCGCTCTCACCGTTTACGAGCACATCCATATGAGTGCCGAGAATTCCGCATTTGGTCATGGGAATGGGTTTGACGGTTACTCCCTCAAGTCCGAGATTTTGTATTGTTTTTAGGAACGCTTCCTTATCGTCCAATAATTCATATAATGCAGCCTGAAGCATGTCTCCCGCTGCGCCCATGGAACAATCAAGATAAAGTGTTTTCATTCGAACCTCCCATATGATTGATGCGACTTGCGCTAAATCCTGCTCCGAAACCATTGTCTATATTTACAACGCTTACTCCTGCAGCGCAGGAATTAAGCATTGAAAGAAGTGCTGTAAGTCCCTCAAACGAAGCACCGTACCCAACACTTGTCGGAACCGCTATAACGGGGCAGTCCGCAAGGCCGCCTATTACGCTTGCAAGTGCACCTTCCATACCCGCAATCGCTATTATTACCGATGCTCCCATAATGGAATCAAGATTGGAAAAGAGTCTGTGAATTCCCGCAACACCGACGTCATATACTCTCTCAACTTCGTTGCCCAAAAACTCCGCGGTAAGCGCAGCCTCTTCGGCAACGGGTATGTCGCTGGTGCCTCCGGTAACAACAAGAATCTTTCCTATTCCGTCAGGCTTTCTCATATCGCCGACGATTCCTATACGAGCTTCTTTGTAATACTTAAACACGGGAAAATCTTTTATTAGGCTCTCTGCTTTTTCTTCCGACAGTCTTGTAATCAATATTCCGTCGTGTTGTTTTTCAAGCATCTTCTCAACTATTAGTTTAATCTGTTCGGCAGTTTTACCGGCACCGTAAATTACTTCGCCCGCGCCCTGCCTGTTTTTTCTTTGAAGATCGATTTTTGCAAAATCAATATCCGCAAAAGGTTCGCTTTTAATCAATGTCTCGGCTTCTTTTACGGAAACTTTTCCATCCCTTACATCTTCAAGAATTTTATAAATATCATTATTCATCTTTTTAACTTTTATTCTTTTTATCTTTAATCTTTTATCCAATATTATTATCGGATTTTTAATTTTTCACGCATGTCAAATCTTAATTTGTTTGATTAAAACTCGTGAACGGATTTCCATCTCGGAGTCGGATCGAGGCTTATGGTCGAATAATATTTTCCAAGTTCCGCCTCAATTTTTTCTCGTTCTTTCTCGTATAATTCATGCTGTTCTCCGACAAGCTGAATAAGCGCGTTCCCGTCCCTGTACCTTACTCTGTAATCCGAGAATCCAAGCGATGCCAAAAAGCTCTCTGCCTTTTCCGTATCCGAAAGAATCTCTCCCGTAATATATGTTCCCGCAGGCACTCTCGTGGCAAGGCAGGCATATGCCGGTTTATCCCATGTGAAAAGACCGGCCTCCTTGGATCGTTCCCTGACATTTCCTTTTGTGATGCCGCACATGCGAAGGGGAGAAAGAATGTTTAATTCCGCAAGTACTTTCATCCCCGGGCGGTCTGTCTCTTCATCGGATGCATTGGTGCCTTCAAGCAAAACATCGAATCCTTCGTTTTTTGCATTTTCCTTAATAACTCCCATTATTTTGTTTTTGCAAAAATAACAGCGGTTTCCGGGATTGGCGCAAACGTCCTCGTCTTTTAAGACATCGTATTGAATGACTTTTAAATCAATTGAATATTCCGATGCAAATCTTTTGGCATCTTCCAACTCAAAATCAGGCTGAAATGCAGTTTTTACAAAATATGCTTTTACTCTTTTGGCAAGCTTTGATGCCTCATACAAAAGGTAAGCCGAATCGCATCCTCCCGAAAAAGCTATTGCAACCTCAGGATGTTCTTCAAAGAATTCTCTTAATTCCATTTATTCCTCCGAATTAATATTTTTAAATACAAAAAACCTCCGAGGGAGGTTTTTGTTTTAGTTGTATGCAGGAAAATCAGGCACCTTTCTTTAAAAGTGCTTTCTTGATAACACCTTTGGGATCTTTGATAAACAAAGAAATCATCCAGATGATGAGGCCGAGTGCCACAACACAAAGTCCGAGATATGAATCATTTAACATATCGGCAGCTTCCGGTGTGAAGAATTCTGCACCAAGCTCAGCATATTCGAAAATCGCATCCACAAACCACATGATTGAAGCACCCCAGTACATAAGTGCAAGGGTTCCGTATCTCATGGAATTATCGGGAGTTTTCTTATACCAAATCAAAGTTGCAACGATAGCCGCAAATACCGTAATAAGGAGTGTCATGCCTTAACCTCCTTGGTATCTTCGTTCTGAGCCTGTCGTTTTTCGATAACCGATGAAACAACAACCATTCCTGCCCATGCAGCCGTAACAAGTACCGCCATGGTAACTCCCGCTGTACCCATTTCATGGAGCATTCCCGCCGCTTCTCCTTCTTTTACAGCTGTAAGGAAAGGAAATACAGGAATTACTTCGCCATGCCAAACATGCTCAAAAGCAAGAAGAGCACTTCCGCCCCAAAGCATCTTGTTGAGCCATCCGAGTTTGGTGGAAAACTTTGTTCCGATTTTTTCGGATATATCCTTTGTCTCAATATGTGCTTCTTTTAAATGTTTTTTCTCTTTGTGTTTAACAACTGCCGTAACGATTGTAGTAACAATTGCTTCCGTTCCCGGTACCAAAAAACAAGCCATAATGTCCTCCTGAAAACTAAACTGAAATATCTATTGATGCTCCTACAGAGGGATTGATACTTCTTTCCATTGCGGCAGAATCTATCATCTCAACCACTTCTGCTCCGACATCCTCCTGCATATCGAGTGCATTGCGAAGCATGGCAGTTCCGACTTCATCCATGGTCTTTTTCTGTGCCATTGCCATTGATAATGCAGCTATATCCATATTCGCTCCCTCCTTTTATTTATAATTTAATATGATTAACACCACTTACTTATTATACCATAAAGCCCTGAAAATAAGTACAGATTCAAACAATCTTCACAATTGAAAATTATTATAACAAACTTACTTGTCAAGTATATCGGCTGCTTCTTTTAAAAGCTCGATAATGGGAAGATGCTGAGGACATACTCCCT
>DFEM01000184.1 GCA_002369155.1 Lachnospiraceae bacterium UBA3802
ACCTGATCTTCCGGATAGTTATCAATGATCAGCTTGATCGGATCTAACACAGCCATATAACGCGGTGCTTTCGGCTTTAAGTCTTCTCTTAAGCAGTACTCAAGCATTGCATAATCAGAAGAGCTCTGTGCTTTCGCAACACCGGAAAGCTCAATAAACTTGCGGATAGACTCCGGCGTGAATCCGCGGCGTCTTAATGCAGCGATCGTTACAAGACGCGGGTCATCCCAGCCGTCTACAGTGCCGTTCGCTACAAGTTCCTTGATATAACGTTTTCCGGTAATAACACCGGTCAGATACATTTTTGCAAACTCGATCTGACGTGGCGGCTCTTCAAAACCGACATTCTCGATCACCCAGTCATACAGCGGTCTGTGGTCTTCGAACTCCATCGTACAGATAGAATGTGTAACACCTTCCACCGCATCCTCGATCGGATGAGCAAAATCGTACATCGGATAAATGCACCACTGATCCCCGGTTCTATGGTGGGTTACATGTGCAACACGGTAAATGACAGGGTCACGCATATTCATGTTCGGAGAAGCCATATCGATCTTTGCGCGAAGAACACGCGCACCATCTTCAACTGCTCCGCTCTTCATCTCTTCAAATAAAGCGAGGTTTTCCTCAACAGAACGGTTTCTGTATGGGCTTTCCTTTCCAGGAGTCTCATAGGTTCCGCGGTATTCACGGATCTCGTCTGCAGAAAGGTCGCAGACATAAGCCTTACCTTCTTTGATCAGCTTTACAGCTGCCTCATACATCTTTCCAAAATAGTCGGATGCAAAGTAAAGGCGATCTTCAAAATCTGCTCCCAGCCATTTTACGTCCGCGGTGATGGAATCAACGAACTCCACATCCTCTTTCGTCGGGTTGGTATCGTCAAAACGCAGATTGAACGTTCCGTTATACTCTTCTGCCAGACCATAGTTTAAAAGGATGGACTTTGCATGTCCGATATGAAGGTATCCGTTGGGTTCCGGCGGGAATCTTGTGTGTACCGTATCGTACACGCCCTCCGCAAGATCTTTATCAATAATCTGCTCAATAAAATTGCGCGATACTTTTTCTTCGCCGCCTTCTTCATTTTGAGCATTCAAATTCATCTCTTCCGACATTTTTATAAACCTCTGTTTTGCGTATTTTTATAGAAAATCATAATTACGGATATTGTACCATTTTTTGCCCTGTGTGTAAACCTAGGAGTGCATTGAAAGGACTATTTTTCTTCCTCTTTTTCAGCCTCCTGCGATTTATTTTTAAATATCGTAATTACGGCCTTTGTTCCCTCACCCGGGCTGCTTATGATATCAAGTTTGCCCCTGCCGCTTCCGATAAGCCTTGCTCTGGTATTTTCAAGGCCCACATGGCTTCTTCCGTCCTTATGGGGATTTTCCGTGCTTTGCTCCTTGGTTTCCTCTTTTCTTCTTCGAAGTCCCAATCCCCTGTCAGTGACGTTTTTAATCTCATATTTGAAGCTTTTTTCAAAATTGGTGGTATCGAATCCGACGCCGTCATCCACAACTTCGACTACATAATCGTTTTCGTCTTCCCATGTGGAAATTGTCACTTTGCCCGGGCCGTTTTTCTTGTGAATACCGTGTTTTATCGCATTTTCCACAAGCGGCTGCACGGAAAGAGGCGGCACCTCAAAGTCCATGGTGTCGATATCGTATTCGACGGAGAGTTCGTCCCCGAAACGCATCTTTTCAATCCAGACGTACGAATCTATGTGCTGAAGTTCCTCTTCGAAGGGCACCCAGCCCTTTTTCCCGATGGAATCAATGTTTCCTCGAAGGTACTCGGAAAAATAATTGATGGCCTCTTTTGCTTTTTTGGGGTTTCTGTCGACAAGTCCGTAAATAGCGCTTAAGGTATTGAAAATAAAGTGCGGGCCGATCTGCGAGTACATAACTTCGATTCTTGTCTGCCTGATGATTTCCTCCTCCTGCTCCATGATGGTCTTAAAATAAAGCATCAGGAAATAAATAAGGGTCGAGAGCATCGTAAAATTGACGATGATTCTTTTATCCTGATCTATCGTCTCTATGACAGATCCCAAAATTATGACAAATGCGGAATAAACCACGGCAAAAGAGGTCTTTTCCTTGCCTTTGCTGAAATACCGGATTGAATCGATGATGAGAATAAGAAGATACAGTCCGCTGACCGCAAAAGGCACGAATCCGAGCGGGCCACGGTTAAAATGAACTTCCCCGTTGACCTCTTCATAGTAAAAAGGCATGGGCGAAAAATATGCCATGACGCACACCGCAAAGTCAATAACCAGCGGAATGATTAAAAGAATATTGAATTTCGGATTCAGACGTTCGCTTATCAAAAGATAAAAATAGACAATAAGCGTCGGGCGCACCGTATATCCGATGATATCTAACGTTATTCGAAGGAATATGAGCTTATCCTTGGGCGTTATGATTCCGTGAGTGAAGTTTTCGGAAATCATTAAGATAAGGTCAAGCAATATGATTTTAAAAAGATAGTTTTTCTTCTTTTTGCTTATCGTGTTGTTGGATATGAAAACTGTGGTAAGTCCTATCATTATGACTATCGCAGTCTGATATTCATGATACAGTTCGACAAGATATTTTAATACCATGGCCGCTCCCCTTTGAAGCCTCGTTGAATAATCAATATCATTATACCTTTTCTTTTGCCTAAAAACAAATGTTGTCAATCACTTGAAGCTTCGGTTATAATGACTTAATTGAAAACGAGGTTATTATGGATTCTTTTAAAATTGCTTTTATAAATGTACTGATTTCCCTGCTTTACATGGCACCGGGATTCATTCTTTGCAAAACTAAAAAGGCAGTGGCATCGCACCTTTCCACAATTTCGGCCATCCTTATATACGCCTGTTCGCCCTGCATGATCATTTCATCTTTTATTTCGCTTGATTATTCTTTGGTCAATCTTTTGAACATGGCTTTGTTTTTCGTTGTTTCTTTCGTAATTCAATTGGTGTTTTTGCTCCTTGTTTTTCTTATTTTCAGGAAGAAATTCACGATTTCAAAATACAGGATGCTCACCATCGGTTCGGTGCTCGGAAACTGCGGTTTCTTCGGGCTTCCGCTTATTAAGGCACTGCTTCCCGATAACCCCGAAGTTGCCTGTTATTCGTCAATTTACGTTATCTCGATGAATATCCTGGTCTTCACAGCGGGAATCTACTGCCTGACACAGGATAAAAAATATATTTCCGTAAAAGCGGCATTAATTAACCCTACTGCGATATCCTTCCTCGTGGCTTTCCCGCTCTATCTTTTCGGTGCTTCCAACTGGCTTCCCACTGTTTTGAAGGACAGCATCGGACTTCTTGGAAAAATGACCACGCCCATGTGCATGTTCATCCTCGGAATCCGCCTTGCCACGATGGATTTCAAAAAGCTTTTTACCAACAGTTTCGTATATTTCGCATGCATCGGAAAACTCATTGTCTTTCCGCTTTTTGCCTACGTCTGCGTATTGTTTTTGCCGCTTCCCGCTTCGTTTAAGGCAAGCATGTTAATCCTTGCGGCAACGCCCTGCGCATCAATAATTCTCAACCTTGCGGAAATTCACGGCAAAGAAACCGAAATGAGCGCAAACTGCATTCTTTTGAGTACTCTGCTTTGTATCCTGACGATTCCCGTGCTGGCGCTCTTAATTTGACCGGCGGTTTTAAAAAAATGCTTTTCTATTGGGGATAAAGAGCCAGTCCTACGTGTTTTTTTGCCCCGGAAATATCGAATTTCTTTTTTTATGGGTTGATATAAGAAGCGGAAAATGTTATTATTTTGCATGAAATAAAAAAAGTATTCGAGTGGAATACCAAGAAATATCAAAAGAGGAAACGAAATGAAAAGAATTAAGACTCTTGAGACCCGTAACCTTTGCGAAAGCGCAAAGAAGGGCGGATGCGGCGAATGCCAGACTTCATGCCAGTCAGCCTGCAAAACATCATGCACAGTAGGCAATCAGACCTGCGAGAAGGCAAAATAGGACTTATCGGGCATGTAATACCGGACATAAGCAGCGAATGAAACCTGTTCGCTGCTTATGTTTGTAGGAGAGTTTATTTTGATACATCAATACAAAAATAACGGATATAACATAGTCATGGACGTAAACAGCGGGTCAATCCATGTGGTTGATGAGCTCGTCTATGATATGATCGGTATCTTAAGTAAGGAAGACCGATATAAGAATGTATGCCACATAGCCGGTGAGGATGATATTAAAGCAGCATCATATGATGAAATAAGCAGCATCTTCAGAGAAGACCTCAAAGGATATGAAGAAAACGGGATACGTGAAGCCTATGAAGAGATAAGTGAGCTTATTGAGGCCGGAATGCTGTTCTCAGAGGATACATATAAGGATTTCGTTATTGATTTCAAGGAAAGAAAGACCTTCGTAAAGGCTCTGTGCCTGCATATATCACATGACTGTAATCTTGCCTGTAAATACTGCTTCGCAAAAGAGGGAGAATACAATCAGAACAAGCGTGAGCTGATGAGTTATGAAACAGGTAAACGGGCCCTGGATTATCTGATAGAGAATTCCGGGAGCCGGAGAAACCTTGAAGTGGATTTCTTCGGCG
>DFEM01000156.1 GCA_002369155.1 Lachnospiraceae bacterium UBA3802
TTCTACAGGAACGTCCTCATCTTCCTCTTCTTCCTCTTCCTTGGCGCCTACAACCTTCTGTACAGTGCCCATTCCGTTACCCCAAAGAGGTTTGAATTCCGTGTTTTCTTTATTCTTTTCTTCTTCGGCTTTCATCTCTTCTTCAGTCTTGACGGGCTTGCCTGAATAGAAAGTCTGAATAAGGCCGTTGTCTTCATGTTCTTCTCTCTCAACGACAGCTTCCTCTTTCTTCTCCTCGCCGCCTTCAGAGCCGATTACTCTTTCTACGCTGCCCATATGGCTGAAAGAATACGAAGGCTTGTCTTCTTTGACTTCTTCTTTTTCTTCATCCTTAACGTCGTCATCCTTTTTCCAGAATTCCTGACGTTTTTCTATCACAAAACCGCCATCGTGAGATGATTCTTCCGAAGGCTTTTCGCTTTCCTCTGCTTTTGCCTCGGCTTCTTCTTTCTCTCTGGCTTCTTCCTTTGCATTCTGCTCGAGAATTTCATCTATAAAGTCTTTATGGCTTTCTTCTTTTTCCTTAAGGAAATCTGCAAAGCTTCCGGTCAATCCGTTGGATGCTTCGCTCTTTTCCTCTGTATTTTCTTCTGTATTTTTGGGTTCTTCCTCAGATTTATCGGAATCCGATGATGAGAATTCGCTTACCGCAGAGAAAAGACTTTCATATACGGGATTGGGCTTTTCTTCGGATGTTTCCGACTCCTTTGTGTCTTCCGTTTCATCTGCCTCTTCAAATACAAAATCGTCATCATCGTCAGACTCTTCTGTTTTTTCAGATGTATTTTCATCTGCTTCGATCAAAGAAAATGCAGACTTGTCGGCATCACAAATCGGACAACTGTATAAATTGTCAAATGTCTCTCCCGCCTGTTGTTCGTCGAATACATATCCGCAAATTTTACATTCGTATTTTGCCATTAAAATTACCCTCCCAAAAGATTAAACCTAATCTCTTATATCATATATTTATAAGCGTCTTATGTCAAGAAAAACCGCTTTGCTTGGGCAATTTTTGTCCATCATTTCGGAGTGTCTTTTCTTTCTCTCAAAAAAGCCTTTAAAGACAACGTTTTTCTAATGCTTCAATCCCCAAAAGTTCTAATTGACCCTTGCTCTTTTTCGCTCTTTACGGGTATACTCTTCTTATGAGCGAAATGACAAAAAGAAATTATAAATTCATACTTACATACGACGGAACCAAATACTACGGTTGGGAGCATCAGCCAAAAGTCGAAGAAACCATTCAGGGAAAGATTGAGAATGTATTGAAAAAGATGCTCGATACCGATGTCGAGGTCATAGGATGCGGGCGAACGGATGCCGGCGTCAGCGCAAGAGGTTATGTTTGCAATGCACATTTTGCAACCGAAAAGAAACCCGAAGAAATAAGGGATTATCTGAATCGCTATCTTCCCGACAATATCTGTGTGGATGAATGTATCATCGCAAGCGACAGATTTCATTCAAGATACAATGCCACGGGAAAGACATACAGATATACCTGCTACATTGGCAATACCAAGCCTGTTTTCGACAGAAAATTCGTCTATGTACTTGATTTCGTGCCCGATATCGAAGCGATGAAAGAAGCCTCCTCTTACCTTATCGGAGAACACGATTTTGCTTCATTTTGTTCTAATCCGAAAATGAAAAAATCCACCGTCAGAAAAGTGGATTCCATTATCATCGAAAAAAACAAAGATTATCTTACTTTTACATATCACGGATCGGGATTTTTACAACACATGGTAAGAATACTGACAGGAACTCTTCTTGAAGTCGGTGAGGGCAAAAGAGATGCTTCTTCCATACCCGCCCTGATAGATGCCAAAGAACGCGCAAAAGCCGGAGCATGCGCCCCGGCCAATGGTCTTTGTCTTATAAAAGTAGATTACTGATATCAGCGTTTTATTTTGCAAGTTCGAAATATTTATCGGGATATACCGAAAAGACTGTTCCGCCGGCAGTCTGTCCGCAATAATACACTCCTTCGCCAACGTATCTTGAATAAAGAACCTCGTTTATTGATATCTCTTTTCCGTTCTCATCAAAAAGATAATAATAAACTCTCGTTTCGGTTCTGTATGAATCACCGTCTTTTACCTTTTCCGTTACTTCTCTTCTCTCAGCATCGGATATATTCAATTCATTAAAATAATATCCTTCTTTTGTTCGATCGCGAGTCAGGTTCGGAACTATAACATTAGCGGCGATTATCACAAACGATCCCATCATTACCAGTACCACCCCAAAAGAAGCACACATAATAATCATGCCGCCGCTTGCTCCTTCTTCCATGCCTTTTAAAATCAATGAGAAAATGTAATATATTACAAACCACACTATTACAGAGCCAAAACATATAAGGAGCATAATAAAAGTTTTTTTCGACTCTGCAACATCCGAGAGATATTTATTATGATCTTCTTCAAGAATTTCGTCGGTAAGCAAAGTCTTGCCATCCAGACTGATCATTTTTTCATAACGTTCCGTTTGCGCTTTATCATCCTTTTTCTGGTCGATAAAACCTTTTACCATAATTCCGACCATCAAAAAGAAAATCACGAAAAATCCGATAAGAAAAATCTTTCCGATAAGTTTCTTATTCATTGCTCCCCCTTTTTATCTTTTACAGTTGTCTGTTTCTCTCCACACAGGCTTCAACGGCATCCATAACGACCCCTCTGAAGCCTCCTTCTTCAAGAACCTGAACTGCAGCTATTGTAGTTCCTGCAGGAGAACAAACCATATCTTTCAATTCGCCGGGATGTTTTCCCGTCTCGAGCATAAGTGCAGCGCTTCCCTTGACTGCAGATGCCGCGAATTCATACGCCTTGTCTCTGGTAAGGCCTGCTGCCACTCCGGCATCGGCCATCGCCTCTATAAACATAAATACATATGCGGGAGCAGAACCGCTGATACCTACAACGGCATCCATCTGGCTCTCGGTAACTTCAATTGCTTTTCCGCAGGCGCAAAGGATACTGAGCGCTGTCTTTTTCTCTTCCTCGCTGACGTTTTTATTTACGCAAACGCCTGTGCATCCTTCGCCTATTAATGCAGGAGTGTTAGGCATGCATCTGACAATCTTCATATCGGCTCCGATATTGCTCTCAAGCCATTCAACAGTCTTTCCTGCAGCGATGGAAATAACAAGAGTGTTCTTATTCCATGCATCCCTGATACCTGATAACATATCTCCCATATGCTGAGGCTTTACTGCAAGAATTACAACATCAGAATTTGCCAAAACTTCTTTATTGTCAGCGGCAATATTAATCCCGTAGCTTTCTTTTGCCTTTGCTTTCAAAGCATCGCTTAAATCAAAGCCCGTAACATTTTCCTTTTCAACTATTCCTTTGGAAACAATACCGCCAAGAATTGCGCCACCCATGTTTCCAAGTCCTATAATTCCTATTTTCATTTCTAATTTCTCCCTTTCGAAATATAAAAAGAAGTCTCTTTTCAACTGGTATCATTCTACACTAGCAGAGACTTCTTTGCAATTACCCTGTATAATATCAAACCTTATCTCAGTTCCTCCAGGAAAGTCTGTACGCGGTATGTTAACAATACGCTTCCATCCATATGAACAAGAGTGCCACGGTCCACCCAATTGTATGCCACGGTTTCGCCTTCCTGTAAGATTATGCTGTCTTTATCGCAATCTGTCTCGCATACATATACAACATAAACGCTTTTAGTCTCCGGTCTTACAACTCTTCCCACTTCTTTAAGTTCCTTGGCTATAATTCCGGTTTCTTCTCTGAGTTCACGAAGTGCGGCCTCATAGGCGTTTTCTCCTTTCAGTGCGGAACCGCCTCCGCTTGCCTCCCACATGGATCCGTTTGATTTATTCGGATCACGCTGCATAAGCAAATATGTCCCGTCCTTATGCTTTACAAGAATATCCACAACCAGATGATATACACCTTCAGGTATTTTTTCTTCCTCGCCGCGTACTAACGTAACTCCCTCAATAATATTAAAATTCTCATCATATGCATCCCAAATTTCCATTACTGACCTCTTCCGATAACCATATTGCATCTGCTCCTGCAATCAAAAATTGTACTGCATGAAATTTCCGTTATGCTTAAATCCATATGATTCGTATAACTTTAC
>DFEM01000007.1 GCA_002369155.1 Lachnospiraceae bacterium UBA3802
CGGAAAGGTGAGCTGCGGGTGCGGATGTGATTTTTCCGGGAATTCCGCCCAAGCCCTCTTTGATAAGCTGTTTTAATGACCAGCCTGCGCAATATCCGGTAAGCATTGAAAGATCATGAATATGGATATCAGCATTTCTGTGAGCTTCCGCAATTTCCTCATCATATATTTCAGAAAGCCAGTAGTTGGCTGTAACTGCACCTGAGTTTGAAAGAATAAGACCGCCTACGGAATATGTTACCGTAGAGTTCTCTTTAACTCTCCAGTCTTCAACTTTTACATATGAATTTACTACATCCTTATAGTCAAGGATGGTTGACTTCATGTTACGCATTTTTTCGCGCTGCTTACGATAAAGGATGAATGCCTTTGCAGCTTCTGCGTATCCGGACTGCTCAAGAATCTTTTCAACCGAGTCCTGAATATCCTCTACATGAACATAACCCTCTTTAATCTTAGCCTGAAAATCAGCTGTTACACGAAGTGCGAGTAAGTCGATAATATCCTCGCTGTACTGTACGTTTGTGGCATCAAAAGCCTTTTTGATGGCGTCATTAATCTTTACAAGATTAAAATCGGACTTCTCGCCATCACGTTTAATTACACCAAACATTTTCCATTCCTCCAACACAATTCTTAGGGCTTTACGCCGATTGTCTCTATTGTAGCACCCGTTATCTTTCATGTCAACGAAAAACCACTATATATTTGTGTTATTTTTTTGTCAGATACAACATATAGTTGTTTTGAGGTTGCCATAATTTTTCCGATCAAAAAGAGAACATCCCCTATTTTAAGGGAATGTTCTCCTGATTTTAGTTTACATAATCTATCGTGTTTTTAGGAAATTATACTCTCGCGCCATATCCTCATCCGAGGGATAATCCACAAGATATTGTGCACAAAGTTCTCTTGCCTTCTCAAAATCCCCAAGATGTTCGTATGCCACAATTCGGTTGTAAAGCAGCTGTCTGCGGCATTCGTTGTTATCAAGTTCAAGTCCGCTGACCACAGCATCCAGTGCTTCCTCGTATCTGCCCTGATCTATGAGAGCAACCGCGAGCTGATTGTATACACCCGCATTGGGTTCGGTCTCGAGATACTTATTGTAAATATTTATCGCAAAAGCGGTATCGTCAAGCTCCTCATAACACTTTCCGAGCAAGAGAAGTACATCCTCGCTCTTGTCGCCGCCCGTTCTGGCAGACTCAAGATAGTCCTTTGCCGTGGAATAATTGCCAAGACAGTAATTGATATAACCCTTGTCGTAATCCGACATATAGCGGTCATACTTATTGATGGCTTCATTAAGATACTCGACACCGTATGGTTCATATCCCGTTTCCGACAAAAGATTATAAATATCTATATATAATGTATAATCTTTTTTCTTAAGCGAAAGTGCCGTATCAAAATCCGTGCAGGCCGAATCCACATCCTTAAGATACAAATATTCCGCGCCTCGTTGCATATAAGCATCCACGTTTCTCTTTTGAAGCGCGATAATCGCATCGTATCTTTCCTTGGCTTCTTCGTACTTTCCGAGCTTATGGAAGCAAACCCCGATGTAGAAATTGATATCATAATCAACCGCATCCGGTGTCGAACCCGATGAAGCAAGTGCATTCTTAAAAGCCTCAATAGCCTCTTCGTACTCGCCTTTGTTCATATAACAAATGCCGAGTCCCCTGTACGCCATAGTCAGATCTTTTTCCGCCTTTATCGCATCATTAAAGTTCTGCTCTGCGGCATTATAATCCGGTGCCTCCAGCATCTCATATCCGGTTTTCACGTAATCCGTATTATCCTTCTTGTCGCATGCGCAGATAAATCCAACGCAAAGCATCACCAAGATGCTACGGACAAAATTCTTATTCTTCATATACTTATACAATCGTGACGAGGGTATGTTACACCGCGGGCACGCTCCCGCTAAGTGATTGCTCGCAGCGGCTGCTAAACTCGCTTTGCACTTCGTGCTTTGCTCGTTAAGCACCGGCGGCACTCAATTACCCGCTAACGCAACATACCCTCGTCACTCTTTTAAATTATTTAATAATATTAATGGTGGAAGAGACGCATCTTGGTGAAGCACATTACCATGCCGTATTTATCTGCGCACTCGATAACGAGGTCATCTCTTACGGATCCGCCGGGCTCTGCGATGTACTTAACACCGGACTTCTTTGCTCTCTCGATGTTGTCTGAGAAGGGGAAGAATGCGTCTGAGCCAAGGGCAACGTCTGTCATCTTGTCAAGCCATGCTCTCTTTTCTTCTTTGGTGAAGATTTCGGGTTTTACCTTGAAGATCTTCTGCCAGTTGCCTTCTGCGAGGCAGTCAAGTTCGTCACCGATGTAGTTGTCGATGGCATTGTCTCTGTCTGCACGTCCGAGTCCGTCTACAAACTGAAGGTCGAGTACCTTGGGGCACTGACGAAGCATCCAGTTGTCAGCCTTGCTTCCGGCAAGTCTTGTACAATGTACTCTGGACTGCTGTCCTGCGCCGATACCGATTGCCTGTCCGCCTTTTGCGAAGCATACGGAGTTGGACTGTGTATACTTAAGTGTGATTAAAGAAATGATAAGGTCGATCTTTGCAAGGTCGGGAAGTTCTTTGTTCTTTGTAACGATTTCGCTTAAAAGTTCATTGTTGATCTTGAATTCGTTTCTTCCCTGCTCGAATGTGATACCGAATACATCCTTATGCTCGATGGGTTCGGGCTTGTAATCGGGATCGATCTGGATAACGTTGTAGTTTCCGCCCTTTTTAGCCTTTAAAATCTCAAGTGCTTCGGGCTCATATCCGGGTGCGATAACACCATCGGAAACTTCTCTTTTAATAATCTTTGCAGTTGAAACATCGCAAACATCGGAAAGTGAAATAAAATCACCGAATGAAGACATTCTGTCTGCGCCTCTTGCTCTTGCATAAGCGCTTGCAAGGGGTGATAATTCACCAAGGTCGTCTACCCAGTAAATCTTCGCAAGAACATCATCCAAAGGAAGACCTACTGCAGCACCTGCGGGTGAAACATGCTTAAAGCTTGTAGCAGCGGGAAGGCCTGTTGCTTCCTTTAATTCCTTTACAAGCTGCCAGCCGTTGAAAGCATCCATAAAGTTAATATATCCGGGCTTGCCGTTTAAAACAGTAATGGGAAGTTCTCTTCCGTCATTTACAAAAATCTTGCTGGGTTTCTGGTTGGGGTTACAACCGTACTTTAATTCTAATTCTTTCATAGTTATCTCCTTTTTTATTACACCTCATCCGGTTCCTTCGGAACCACCTGTCTTCACTCCGTTTCGGTCGGCGCAAAACCGATGTCCACCGGACATCGTGCGCCCCCTCAAGGGGAAGGCAAATATAGGCTTCTCCTCGAGGAGAAGCTGTCAGCGAAGCTGACTGATGAGGTGTCCTTATTTATTCTTATTAACAATACGTGTCTCAAATGTACCATCTTCGATGTTAATATATCTTACAAACAACGAAACCTTATTATCCTCATTAAGTGAGTTCCATACTTCGTTGGTGAAAGCATCTATGTCGCCTGAAATTCCTATCCATGTAGGTTCGCCTTCGAATGAAGGAAGGGGATTTCCGTCGCTTTCGTATGTATGAATGAAGTGGCCCTCACCGGCGAAAGGATTCTCGTATGCGAATGTGAAGCGGTTGTGTGCACCTTCACGTCCGTTGTTGCTCTTAAGGATTGATAAAGCGTAATTGTACTTGCCGTTTTCCACATGCATAATACCGGAAATTCTGGGTGTTAAGTTTGGAGCATCGGGCTCATAGCAACGGGAACGAAGTGACTGTTCAAAAGTCATCTGTTTATCCATACCTTCATAAATGGTATCTGTCTGATCGCCGTTTGTTACGATTGTTTTGTTGCCAAGTACTCTGACAGGAGCATAGATAATGAGGCTGGGATCCTCAAGTTTCGATTCGTCAAATGCCTGGGTTCTTAATCCGTTTCCGTCCTCTACAAAAATACGGTTACGGCTGTTTGTGCTTCTTCCCATGATAAAATATGCAGTTACCGCATACTTTCCGTCAGCACTCTTTCCAATCACGATACCTCTTCCGGGATACGAATTGTTTTTCAAGATTTCAGCAAGATTTTTCTTTTCCATACACTTTTTCCTCCTACCGGTATTTATATTTATTTGTCAATCTTTTCGATTGTTTATGCACTAAATTACAAAGTTTTTACCGTTTTTTTCAGTTTATCTCACCCGAGAGTTTTTCGAAATATTCGGTGTGAGCTGCGATATATTCTTCATTAAAGTTTGAATCTCCGCCCTGATGAAGCAGCGATGTGTAAGTATGTGCCTGCACCGCGGTTTCGGGTTTGATTCTCGCGATTATGGCAATTCCTATGTTGGAGCAAATGTCCGCAATTCTTTCCATGTTGGCAAGAATATCGAGGAACACGATACCCGCGCGAACGGAACAGTTGCCTTCTCTCAAACGTGAAAGATGGTTGTCATGAAGCGTGTTGGTCAAATCATCCATTACTTCTTCGAGCGGTTCAATATGTCTTGCAGCTTCTATGTCTCTTCTTTCGAATGCAATCGTTGTATAATTCAATATTTTTTTGGTAAGTTCAAATGCCACATCAAGTTCAGAAAGTGCCTGTTCACTGAATTCGGTCTCATCCTCTACCAATTCCCTGGCATCTTCCGCGATGTTAACCGCATGATCTCCGAGTCTTTCAAATTCTTTTACGACTCTGTGGTATTCCGTCATAATACGAACATGCAAATCCTCTTTTACATGAGGAGAAAGATTTACAAGATAAGTATCGACACAGTCCGTAAGATGGTCTATATTCTCTTCTTCTTCGTTAATCTCATCAAATACTTTTTCATCAAATTTTCTGACAAGGCCGATTGATTTTTCAATATTGTCCGAAGATGCATGAAGCATTGCATCAAGACAGTCGTAGCACCCGCCGAACGCAATTGCGGGAGTATTGAAGAACACGGGGTTGAGTCCGGCAATCTTGTCATCGTACTTGCCTTCGGGAGTAACCTTGTCCTTAATAATCTTGCGGCTTGAATTGCCTAGAAGCTTCATGAAAGGAAGCATGATGATTGCACAGGCGATATTAAAAATCGTATTCGTGTTTGCAATCGTACCTGAGGTCATTCTCATATCCCAGAGATTGTCAAGCATTCCGAATTTATGGATTGCAAATACCACGACAATTACAAGTATTGTCTTTGCAAGGTTATACATAATGTTTACAATGCCGACACGCTTTGAATCGCTTTTTGCACCGATTGAACAGACAATGGCTGTGGTAACGCAGTCTCCGAGATAAACACCGACGATAATGACGTATGCCACTTTAAAAGGAATGTCTCCCGCCATGGAAATCGCCTGTAAAATACCGATTGTTGCGGACGAAGACTGAAGCGTGAATGCAACACCGGCACCCACTATATATCCCAAAACCGGCTTGTTTCCGAGTCCCAAAAAGAGAGCATCGATTATACCGCTCTCTTTAAGTCCGCTGACTGCTGCCGTCATATTCAAAAGGCCGGTGAAAAGAATACCGAAACCGATTGCAATATTTCCGAGGTTGTCGGATTTTTTGAATTTGAAAAACATTATGAGAATGATGCCGAGAATAAGTGCCAACGGTGCCAGCGTGGAAGGCTGAAAAAGCCTTAAAAAGAATGAAGCATCACTTTGTACGTCAAGAAGTCTGATGATTTGTCCGGTAACGGTAGTACCTACGTTTGCCCCGACAATAATACCGAGCGACTGATTAAGAGAAATAATACCTGCGGCAACAAGACCGGAAGTAATAACAATAGTAGCGGTGGATGACTGAATAACCGCCGTAACAAGAACACCCAGAAGAAAAGCTTTGACAGGGTTGTCTGTAACTTTTCCCATTATTACCTTTAAAGTTCCTGACTGGCCTTCCTTTAAGCTGTTGCCCATAAGACGCATGCCGTAAAGGAAAAGTGAAAGACCGCCCAGAAGCGAAATTACATTAAAAAAATACATGGTGTATCACCTTTTGCAATATTTCTCACAATTAAACAGTTTACTATAAAACACAAATAAATGAAAGTGATTTTGATGTATGTAAGGGAAATTTATGATATAATTTCTACGGTCGGACGAATGCCGAATACTTTGCAAAAGAGCCGACAAATATGATATTTGGGAATTTTCTTTAATGCAGGACAAGAAAAAGAGTCAAAAACTTTATATCATAACTGCCCTCGGAGTCGCTGTTTTGCTGATTCTTCAGTTTGTTTTGCATTTAATGACCCCTTTTATGAGGGATGACCTCTGGTATGCCACCAATCTCGTTACCGGTGAGAAAATATCCTCAATCGGCGATATAATCGAGAGCCAGGTCTGGCATTACTTTAACTGGGGCGGAAGAAGCATCAATCATGCCCTCCTTCAGGCCGTTCTTGCAAGCGGCGAAACAGGTGCCGCAATTTTAAACACTCTGGCTGCATTAATCCTGGGATTTGCCATCTGCTTTGCGGCAAAAGTCAAAAATCCGCTCTTTTATCTTTTGGCGGAAGCCTGTATCATCACATTTAATGCAAGCATTTTCTTTTCAATGTTCTGGGAATCCGGAAGCGTCAATTATCTCTACTCTTCCTCATGGATTCTTTTCTATATGGCGATTGTATTAAAAACCCTGGATTCCGATTTGGTCTCTTCGTCATCTGAAAAATCAAATATCTCGGAAATCCTTAAATGCATTTGGATTATCCCTCTTTCACTCATAGCGGGATGGAGCACCGAAAATATGGGTCCTTCCTGTTTTGTACTTACTGTCTTTGCAATCGTTTTCCTTTTAATAAAAAAGAAAAAAGTTCCCTTCTTTTTGTTTGAAGGTGCACTTTTCACGTTGCTTGGAAGCGTCCTTATGATCCTCGCTCCCGGTAATTTCGTCAGAAACCAGTTTGTCGAAAAAACGGATTTGGTCACTTTAATAAATTCAAGGATTGACTCTTTCCTTTTGTCAAACTGCGAATTTCTCTTCCCCACATTCTTTTTCGCAATCATTATTCTCTGCATTCAGATTTTCGTATATAAAAACGTAAAAATACGAGACATGGCTTTATTCACGTTTGCTGTAATGGCCGAATGTGCAATGATGCTATCTCCGGCTTATCCGCAGCGAGCATCATTCGGAATCATGTGCGTGCTTATCGCTTATATCATCTCAGCGTTAAATAAAATCCTTTCGGATAAAAATAAATATGTAAATGCAGTCTGCATCATCGGTACTTCATCGATGTTTATATTTGCAGTCACAAAAATTCTTACTGATATTTTGTACAGACCTTATTAAACAGGAACTATGGCAGAAGAAAAGAAAACCGGAAAAATCAATATTGCATCACAGGTAATAAGCGTCGTTCTTATTGCTTTGCTTTTTGTGCTTTTTTATAAGGATAACGGAAGCCTCATGCGTTCAGCGTTTTATCTTGGAATTGCTTGTGTCCCCGTTTTTCTCACTTTGAAATTTTATCCCGAATCAATATTCAGAAGTTTCGCTTTCTGCCTTGCCGTACTTCCGTCTTTGAACCTTTCTGTTGATCTTGGCGGCAATCCGTTTGACTTTATTGGTTTCAAAGCGCTGTTTCAGGTTTGGATCACATATTCATATTTCTTTTTGATTTTTGCACCCGCCATGGCACTTGCCGTACTTGTCGCAAACAAGAAAAATCCCGAGAAGAAAAAAGGATACAAAAAATACATAATACACGCCGTATTGATAATCCTTTGCGTAATTGTATCCGCCTTCGTTAATCCTTTAATCAATCAATGCGAATTTGCATTTAAGTTTCTTTGTATCGCAATAATAACTGACTATGTTGAGAGGTATATTTACGATGGTTTCACGCCCGTATTGGCGAACCTTCCGTATTTCTTCCTCGCATTGACAGCAATATTCAGAATCAGATGGTATTAAATCGAAGGCAAGAATCAGAATCAATTGGATAAATTTGATTTGAATAGTATGAATCAGATGGTATTAAATCGAAGTCATTAGTCAGAATCACTTGAAATAAAACAGACTTGAAAAGTATGAATTATATGGTATTTTTATGAAACATAAAAAAGCACTTAGAATTATATTACTGATAATCATCATTCTGACCGTGGCTGTCATCTGGGGACATTCCTGCATGACAAGGGCAAAGTCCACAGAAGAAAGCAGTTTCGTAAAGGAAATCATTGACACCGTTGTACAGACAGTCAGCGGCAATCAGTCTTTCACAATTCCCGAAGTCGTTATAAGAAAAAGCGCACACTTTTTTGAATATGCGGTTCTCGGTCTCGAACTTGTCATATTTATAGCGCTTAACAAAAGCGTGTATTTAAATGACGATAAAAAAAGAGGTCTGATAAAACTTTTAAGTCTTTATCCGACCGCTTTTGCAATATCACTTTTTGTGGCTTCAGTTGATGAAATAATCCAGTATTTCACCGGAAGATACAGCAGCATATGGGATGTTATGCTGGATATGACCGGTGCGTCATTTTCAATATTAATCTTTTTACTTATAAAAACTTTAATTCATCAAAAAAATAATTACCACGCTTCGAATGTCTGAACCGACAATGAGAATTCAGCAGCATATCCGCCATATTCAAGTTTATAATCTCTTTCTTCCAATTCACCAAGAAGGTTACTCTCCAGTGTGTAATATATTACTTTCTCGGTGGAATAGTATGATGTAACCGAAACATCCGAAGGTGTAATGTCTTTATAGGAACCATTCTCTTTTACATAGAGTTTGACATCACCGTTTTGAATATTTAATTCACTCTCATCCACCTCTTCTAAAACCGTTTCACCATCTGTTGTCATCCCGAGTTTAATTAAACAAAAATCTATTTTTGTAACCTGCGGATATTCAATTTCGCCGTAAATGTTATATCGATTGCAATCGAATCTGTATTCGCTAACCGAAAGATTAATTCCTTCAGGCAGTTCTTCATTCATGCCGTCTCTTCTATCTACCTGAAGCTCGGTCCACTGAACATAAGGTATGTCGGTCACGGGAGGAGTTTGTTCTTCTTCGTTTGTAATATCATTCCATACTCCGTTAACCGCATCATAATTTTGATACTTTCTGACTATGGTTTCATCTCCGAAATTGCAGTAATTTAATTTGACATTATCTTCAGACAAATCGATATTCACTCTCTCGCTGTCTTTGTCAAAACTTATGGTTTCGGGCTCAACAATTCCGTTATCATAAACTAATTTAACATAATAAAAATGTTTCGCATCCCGTATATCCCGATTGTCATATTCAAAACCTCCGAAACGTGCGAAACCGCTTACATATTTACAATTAATAATCGTATCCTCATAATCCTTTGAGGCTTTTGTTTTTTCAAACGCAAGTATTACCGTGTTTTCACGCTCACCCTCCTCTTTATTCACACCGACCAGTCCAAAAAGGTTATTGTTTGAATAAAATGTCCAATCAGATTCATTGGTTTCAAAAGGGCATTCCGACATAATCTTGGAAGAATCTTTTCCGTCTTTACCCCTGGTCAGAATTAAGAAAATAAGCCATGCTATCATAACCAAAACAAATATTCCGATAATAAACGGTATCACCTTTTTTATTTTGCCCATAAAAAACTCCTTATTCGCGTCTTCTTAAAGTATACACGAATAAGGAGTCAGTTTTTGTGGATGCAAATATTAATATTCTATTCCGTAATCAGGCATGCTTGCACCGGTAGTTTTAATACTATCATCAATAGATGCCATGTATTTGTGGAATTTTGAAAGGAACTCTTCAAGCATTTCATCATTGGTCATGTATTCGCTTTCCTGATACAGTGAATTCGGGAATTCTTCAAGAGCGGCTTTTAATGATTCTTTTGAAGCAAAGATATCTTTTACTTCACTTGCCTTGCAATAGACTGAAAATCCCATATTGGTACCGCCGTCGATCACACCCGGAGTAGATGTTGCATGGAAATCGGTTTCGTAATTATAACTTATGGCTATTTCGTTGTCTTCATTCTCGTAGAAACTTAAGTATAAACTCTTGGAAGCAAATCTGTCTTCAGTCTCATAATAACTTGAATGATAGAATGCATCAAATCCATCTTCATCTTTGTATGTTTCAAGCTGAATATAATCCGAACCGTTTACCTTGAAATTACTGTTGTTTTCGGTAACCGCAAACCAGCTTTCAGATTCATCCTTTTCGGAGTAATACATATCCTCTGTTATAATTCCGTCATGTACGGTCTGAATCCATGTCTTGCCTGTAGTATCGCTCTTTCCGTCGGTAAAGGTCTGTTTTTCAAGTATCATGGGTGTTTTATCGTCTGAACCGCCAAGAGCTTTACACTCATCATATTTCTTATATTCATCGCCGAAATTAATACCAAAATCTTCCCAGCTTAATCCCAGTTCATCAAAAGCTTCGTTTGACAATACACCAAATCTCGCAAATATTGTATTCAGGTTTTCAAGATAAACATTTTTATCTTCCGTAAAATCATACTCGGAATAGTAAGTCACATAACCGCCGCAATTTTTGTAAAAGTCTTTGGAAATCTCTGCAAATTCACTGCCGGAAATCGGCATTTCATATGCACCGAAAACAGGAGCGTTTACATTGTCTTTTGTAATTCCGCGCACCGTATATGAAAGATATGTTCCGTTAGGTCTTTTAAATTCAAGTCTCATACCGTCGTTGTCGCAATTATAGTAGATCTCAACACTTCCGTCTTTATAACAAACAAGGCCGAGATAACCTGAAATACGTGTATCATAGTAAAGTACAGATACATCGGTGTCATCCGAATAATGGTTCATTTTCGGCAAATCGCTGTTTCTTAAAATATCAGGTAATTCATCAAGAATTGCCAAATCTGCCTCTGCAACTTCACCCGTCTTATCCGAACCAAACCCGGGAACATCGTTTAAACTCTCTCCGCCATTCAGGATTTGAATATCATCCCCATCACCCGAATCTGCCACGTTACTGTCAGGATTGCTGTTCGATGAGTTTAAAATATTATTTGGATTCAACCCACACCCTGTTGAAACAAGCATCGAAGTCAGCGCCACAATTCCACAAAAAATCTTCCAATTGTTTTTCATAGATTTTCCCCTTTACTACTTCTGTTTGTTAATGGAACACAGGTTTAAATACCGAATTTTTGGTATTTTCCTTATATCTAATAATATAGCATGTTTATTTTAAGATAAAAGAAATCATAGAAAAAAATAAGAATCGTTATTTTTTCAATATAAGAAAAAAAGACTCATCTTTTGATGAATCTTTTTCATTGTATGAACTATTTCTCTTCATCTTTCTTCATGGCGCCTGTGCCGCCTTCAACCACGCCCTCATGCTTGAATACTGCACCAATCGTTTTAAAGAAACATTTAAGGTCAAATCCAAACGAAAGTTTTTCCACATATTCTCCGTCAAGCTTTGCTTTAACCGGTATCTCAAGCTCGTCACGTCCGTTTATCTGTGCCCAGCCCGTAAGTCCGGGGAGAACATCGTTTGCGTGATATTTATCCCTCTCTTCTATTAAATCATACTGATTCCAGAGTGCGGGACGCGGGCCTATTATGCTCATTTTCCCGGATAAGATATTAAAAAGCTGCGGCAATTCATCAAGGCTTGATTTCCTTAAGAACTTACCGCTTTTTAAAATATACTGCTCGGGGTTTTCCAGAAGATGTGTCGGCGTATCGTGAGGTGTATCCATTCGCATGCTTCTGAATTTCCAAAGCATAAAATGTTCTTTGTTTTTGCCGACTCTTTTTTGTTTGAACAAAGCAGGACCGGGATCTTCAATCTTTATAATAAGCGCAATAATAAGCATGGGAAAACCCAAAAAGAGAATTCCAAAGAAAGAGCATATTATATCAATCATTCTTTTTAAAAATTTTCTGTACATGCTTTTATCTTACTCCATTCGAAATGATTTTACAAAGCAATTATAATTCAGCCCTCATCGATTCGAGAATCACGCTTTTTCTTGTTGCAACATAAGCAGGCTCCGCCGGTTTAAGTCCCTCAAGCCTGTAAGGGATTCCGAGCGCCTCGTATTTTTTTACACCCATTGTGTGATACGGGAGAACATCGAGTGCTTCCAAAGTCTTAAGCGTGGAAAGGAATCTTCCGTACTCTTTTAATTCTTCATCATCATCCGTAAGGCCGGGCACACATACGAAACGGACCCACATTTTTTTGTCGTGATCGGATAAATATTTTGCAAAGGAAAGAATTCCGTCGTTGTAATGCCCCGTCAAATCTTTATGCCCTTCTCTGTCAAAGCGCTTGATATCAAGCATCACAAGATCCGTTACCGCAAGGAGAGCATTTATTTTTTCCAAGCTCGGTTCTTTATATTCTTTATTATTTATTTCCATTTTGGAAACTGATGTCGGTTCATCCGTTTTTTCACATTCATCGCAGGATTCACTTTGAATCAGACTTTGGCTGAACATTATCCCCGATGTATCAAGACATGTATGCACACCTTCATTATGAAATTTCGTAAACAACTCAGTGAGGAATTCGATCTGCATCATGGGTTCACCGCCTGATGCGGTTATTCCTCCCTTGGCATAGAATGCCCTGTTACGATCAAACTTTTCGAATATTTCATCGACGCTCATTTCACTGCCACCGTTTACATCCCATGTATCCGGGTTGTGACAGTATGCGCATCTCATGGGACAACCCTGAAAAAAGACGACGAACCTTACTCCCGGTCCGTCGACTGCCCCGAATGTTTCGATTGAGTGAATTCTTCCTGTCATAAACTGTCCTTTTTAATAATATCCATAAAGAAAACCATCGGATTAAAACTATTTTTTTCTTATGTAATATCGATGATAATCTTCAATATAAACCTCGGATGCATACTCGTTCTCTATCCAATCCAAAAATCCGTCTGCATCCGTTACGTTTAATCCTCCAAACCATCCGCTAACAATTATTACATCAGGATACTTATCCGGATTGTTTTCCCAATATTTTTGCAAAGAATCCATATAATACGTCGGAGTACAAATGGTGGTGTAACTTCCGATATTTACATCTTTAATGAAATACCCGCTTGTAGACATATCCCACAAAAGAACAGTATCTCCGTCTTCTATATATTTATCCCATGTCTTTGTAGCGCTGTCATAAATATATCCGGTCATGTACTCCGTCACGACGCCCTTGGCCGCACCGTTTTTAATAATATACCTTATATCTGTGATATTCCAATCATCACTTGCGTTTCCGGAATAAAATATTCCTTTATAAAAAATAATACAAAATGCCGTAATAACGACAAAGCTTCCAACCAGTTTTTTTAATCGTACATTATCAATTTGCGAAGAAACAGTTACGATTATCAAAAGGCTTATTGCCACAGCTCCCGTTAAATATTTGACCGAGCGGAATGTATTCATGTTGGTCAGTATTATCACTGCCAGTAATCCAAGAACCGAAAGCAATATCGCAAATTTAAAATCTTTGTTTTTAATCTTTTCTTTGTAAATAATAAGGAATATGCACGAAAGAATGATGATCAAAAAATAGAAATAATTATCATATCCGTAAAGAATATGAAACGGCTTGGTTATCGTAACAATCAATTGAAGAATCATTGCCGTAACAGCCATGTATGTAATCAACAGAATTGAAAAATGAATCTTTTCGCCTTCCTCTGATCCGGCGTTTCTTTTTATTGCTCCTGTAAGTAACATTACTAAAAATGAAATAATAAACACAACAACTGTTATTGCCGCAAATACCAAAATATCCATCCCGACCACCTGAAGACGATCCGTTATTCCCTGATCATGCGAGCCACAGGCGCGAAGCGCATCTTTTATATTGGCAAACATTTCGGATAATGACATATATGATAAAAGATACAGCATGTAAGAAACACCTGAAATTTCCATCGTAATTATATAGGTTACGGGAACAAATTTACTGTAATCTTTTTTATTTAATAAAACATATATAAGCACAGCCGGAACAACTATTGCACATGAAGGATATGATAAAACCAGTGCAACACACGACAATCCAAGGAGGATTGAAAGCATTTCTCCGCGAAAACTTATACCGTCGGTTTTATAATATCTTAACCTTATCAGGGCAATGATTATCAGGAGTAAAAACCATGACATCATAAGAGAAAATTCAGGAATTACAAAATCCTTCGGAAGTATTCCAAAGACTATTGCCGAAATCAAAAAAGAATAAGTTTTATCGGTAAAAAGTCTTAAGGTTTTGTACAAATAGATATTCAGGATAATACAAAGAAGAGTGGTAACGGTTCTGCACCACAAAAAGAGATAATCACAGCTGCCTGTAATTTTAATCCATATCCATTCAATAAGGGATAAAAGAAACGCAGAAGTCTGATGCGGATCCCAGACCTGAGTTAAAAGTCTGTCTCCTTTTATCAGACGATAAGAAAGTGTATATGCATATTCCTCGTCCATCTGTAAACCGACGAATATGCACTTAATTGCCGCAAGAATACTTCCTGCGGCAATAAGTATGAGCATTATTTTAATTAATAAAGAGGATTTCCCGTCTTTTTTTTCAATCATGCAAATCCTTTAAATTTATACTGATTTAATACATGGTACAATCTATAACGATTCGTGGAATGTACGGGAGATAACATCCATCTGCTGCTCTTTGGTAAGCTTTATAAAGTTTACTGCATAACCCGAAACACGGATTGTGAGCTGAGGATATTTCTCTGGATTTTCCATTGCATCAAGAAGCGTTTCTCTGTTAAGAACGTTAACGTTCAAATGATGTCCGCCCTTGGTTACATAGCCGTCAAGAAGTGAGATGAGGTTTTCGATCTGAGCTTCGTTGGCATCGGGTGCTACGTATACCTTATCAACTTCTTCGTTTATGCAATCTTCTCCGGCAGCCTTGTTGGCTGTATCCGAGAATGAATTGTTCTCTTCGGCAACTGCATTAATTGCTATGCCTGCGCCTTTTTCGTTATCAAATTTAACAAAGTTATCATCAGTCTTTCCGAGTGCGGAAGGAATGATTGAGAATGTATTTGAAATACCGTCCTGTGCATCCTTGAAAGGAAGCTTTGCTACTGAAGCAAGCGATGCAACGGCACCTGATGAATCTCTTCCGTACATGGGGTTGGCACCGGGTGCGAAAGGAGCGCCCTTGGGACGTCCGTCGGGTGTTGCGCCTGTGTTCTTTCCGTATACGACATTGGATGTAATCGTAAGAACGGAAGTTGTGGGTACGGAATTACGATAAGTCTGATGTGAACGAACCATGTTCATGAAGTTTGAAACGATTTCTTTTGCAATCGAATCAACTCTGTCATCATCGTTGCCGTACTTGGGATAATCACCCGTAATCTTAAAGTCAACGATGATATCGTCATCGTCACGGATGGGCTCAACCTTGGCATATTTGATGGCGGAGAGCGAGTCTGTAACTACTGAAAGACCAGCAATACCTGTAGCAAAGATTCTTGTTACGTCTCTGTCATGAAGTGCCATCTGAGCACGTTCGTAATTATATTTATCATGCATGTAATGAATGATGTTAAGCGTATTTACATAGATACCCGCAAGCCACTCCATCATGAATGTGAAACTGTCCATAACGGTATCGTAATCGAGCACATCGCCCTGGTAACGACGAAGAGCGATAGGTCCGACCTGCTTTTTGGTAATCTCATCCACGCCGCCGTTAAGCGAGTAAAGTAGACATTTTGCAAGGTTTGCTCTGGCTCCGAAAAACTGCATTTCCTTGCCGAGCTTCATGGATGATACGCAGCATGCGATAGCGTAGTCATCACCTTTGTTAACTCTCATCAAATCATCATTTTCATACTGGATTGCCGATGTCTTGATTGACATTCTCGCACAGTATCTCTTGAAGGGTTCAGGGAGTCTTGTGGACCAGAGAATCGTAAGGTTGGGCTCGGGAGCCGGTCCTAAATTCTCCAGTGTATGAAGATATCTGTAAGACATCTTTGTAACCATGTGACGTCCGTCAATTCCCACGCCGCCGATTGATTCCGTTGCCCAAATGGGATCGCCGGAAAAGAGTTCGTTGTACTTTGGAGTTCTTGCAAACTTAACGATACGAAGCTTCATGATGAAGTGGTCGACCATCTCCTGAATCTGACGCTCGGAGAATGTACCGTTTGCAAGGTCTCTTGAAGCATAGATATCAAGGAATGTGGTTGTACGGCCGACACTCATTGCTGCGCCGTTTTGCTCCTTGATAGCCGATAAATATCCGAAATATATAGCCTGAATGGCTTCTTTTACATTGGTTGCGGGATGTGAAATATCACAGCCGTAGGACTCAGCGAGCTTCTTCATAAGTTCGAGTGCTCTTACCTGCTCGGTGAGTTCTTCTCTGGTTCTGATTACTTCGTCATTCATGACTTTTCCGCAGGTGTGTTTCTGACGAAGCTTGTCTTCTATCAATATATCGATTCCGTAAAGTGCGATACGTCTGTAGTCGCCGATGATTCGTCCTCTTCCGTATGCATCGGGAAGTCCCGTGATGATATGGGATGAACGGCATGCACGCATTTCAGTGGTATATGCGTCAAAGCATCCGGCATTGTGTGTCTTTCTGTAATATGTAAAGAAATCCTTGATCTCGGGATCTATCTCATAGCCGTGCTCAGCCAATGCCTGCTCAGCCATTCTGATACCGCCGAAAGGATGAAGCGGTCTCTTAAAAGGTTCATCTGTCTGAAGACCTACAATCTGCTCCTTTTCCTTGTCAAGGTATCCGGGCTCATGCGATGTAATCATGGATACGTTTCTTGTATCCATATTGACTGCGCCGCCCTTTTCACGCTCTTCTTTGGAAAGTTCCATTACCTGTTCCCACAAAGCAAGTGTGTTCTTTGTGGCAGGCTCTAAGAAGCTTTCGTCTCCGTCATAGGGAACGTAATTTTCCTGAATAAAATCTCTGACATTAATTTCTGTCTGCCATTTGTTTCCTTTAAAATCTCTCCACTGCGGAATCATTTCACATCTCCATTTTCTTTTCAAAAAACATCTTACTCTTCCCATTATATGAATATTATTTTTTTAATCAAGAGGATTTTTATCTTTTAACCACAATATAATGTGTTTTTAAAAAATGCCTGCACAATTTCGTGTATTTTTGGGCATATCGAACATAAAAAAGCCACTTTCCGGATTTTATTTGAACAATTTGGATATTATCCCGTCAAAAAAGGTTTTATTTTATGCCTTCTTATATTAAAATGTTTCTGTAGGCATAAACAGATTTTGAGAGGTTATCATGAAAAAACAAAAACTTTTATCCGTATTACTTACAGGAATCATGGTATTTTCGTTTGCCGGATGTACCAATAACGCTCAGGTACCGGACGGACCCGTTGTTCCGGACGATGTCGAAGAGCCTCCGACAGAGAGTTGGGAACTTCCCGAAGTTAACTGGGGAGAAGGACTTTTCGACGGAAAGACCTTAATAGATGATCATTTCGAAGACGACGAGACATTCTCCTGGGGAACATATTCAAACGGCGGCACGTTTAATCTTTATACAGAAAACGGAGAAATGGTCGCAGATATCGAAAACACCGGAAGTCTTGATTATGCATGTCAGCTTTACAGAGATGATTACGAGCTTAATCAGGATGGTGTCTATGAAATTCAATTTACCATACGAAGCGATATCGACAGACTCATGCAGTGGAGATTTCAGATAAACGGCGGCGATTATCACGCTTACTATATGGAAGATCAAGTTCCCATCGGACCCGAGCCGCAAAGAATTACGGCAACTTTCACAATGGAGGAAGAGACGGACCCCGCTCCGAGATTTTGTTTTAATTTAGGATTTTTTGACGGTATGGACAGTTCAAAAGCTCACAAAGTTTATATAGATGATTTTAACGTAACTCTTAAAGATGCAAGCAATGCCAAGGCGGCTCCCGAGGAAAAAGGTCCCATTGCACTTAAGGTAAACCAGGTAGGATACAAACCCGGCGACATTAAAAAGGTTGTACTTGCTTCCAAAGAGAGAATCGATACATTCGATATATGCGATGCTTCCACAAACGAAGTTGTATATACAGGTAAATTTGCGGAAGAATACGTAATGTCGACAAACGGTGACGGAAAGACATTTACGGGTGATTTCAGCGAATTCAAAACACCCGGAAAATACTACATTTGCGCTGAAGGTGTTGAAGATAATTCATATACCTTCCAAATCGCCGACAATGTATTTGACGATGTGGCAAAGGCAACTGTCAGAATGCTTTACTTACAGCGCTGCGGATGCGAAGTCACCAAAGAACTCGGCGGAAAATTCGCACACGATGTCTGCCATAATACCGATGCTAAAATCTATGGAACAAATGATTATATCGATGTTTCCGGCGGATGGCACGATGCAGGCGATTACGGAAGATACGTGGTTGCAGGTGCAAAGACAATCGGTGATTTGTTCTTAACTTATGAAGACTGCCCCAAAGCTTCGGGCGATGATTATGATATCCCAGAAAGCGGTAACGGCGTTCCCGATATTCTTGACGAAGCAAGATACGAGCTTGAATGGATGCTTAAAATGCAGGCAGATAACGGCGGTGTATATCACAAGGTAACCTGTGCCGTATTCCCCGGAACGGTAATGCCTGAAGAAGAAACAGACGAGCTTATCGTATGTCCCGTATCAACGACAGCTACAGGCGATTTTGCCGCAGTAATGGCAAAGGCAGCAAGACTTTATAAAAAATATGATGCGGATTTCGCCGATACATGCCTCGAAGCAGCATTAAAAGCATATGCATACATGGAAGCAAATGCAGAAGCCGATGAAGTCGGATTCACCAATCCTTCCGATATCTCAACAGGTGAATATCCCGATGATCATAATACAGATGAATATATCTGGGCGGCTGTAGAGCTTTACCTTACAACAGGCGATTCAGCATATCTTTCAACAATCAGATCTCTTACCGAAAAGACTTTCAGAGCCGGTCTCGGATGGGCTGATATGGGCGAATATGCAATGTATGATTATCTTAAGGTAAAAGGAATGAAGGAGCCTCCGGTAATCAACTCGGCCAACATTCCCGCAGATGGCAGCGAAGCAGTACCTACCGATGAAGAAATCAAGGCCTTCTACGATGCTTTGGACGATAACGATTACATCAGAATCAAGTTCTCTGAAAAGATGAATCTCTTCGCATCCACGGCACTTGAGAATTCCACTACCGATCCTTACTTCTCTTCACTTCGAATCTATCCTTGGGGAAGTAACATGACCATCGCCAACAACGGCATCTTATACAGAATGATGTATAACCTCACAGGCGATCAGATTTACAACGAATATGCAAGATACCAGATAGATTATCTCCTCGGTGTCAATGCCGTAGCTTACAGCTATGTAACAGGCTTTGGCGATCATGCGGCAGAGAATCCTCACCACAGACCTTCACAGGCCAAGGGAAGCGCAATGCCGGGTATGCTCGTCGGCGGACCAAACTCCACTCCCGCAGATCCTTACGCAATCAAAGTTCTTTCCAACAAAGTCGGAGGAAGCTGCTACGTAGACAACGACACGGCATATTCCATCAACGAAATCACAATCTACTGGAATTCACCGCTAATCTACTTATTGCAAATGTATAAATAAAAACTATGCCGGATATCAAATGATATCCGGCTCTTTTTATCTCTCGGCCCTCATGGGGTTGTTAAGGAAGTCGTCGTAGGTGAGCTTGATGCCTTCTTCCAGTTCGGTCTTGTAGGTCCAGCCGAGCTTGGCGGCTTTGCTTACATCAAGAAGTTTTCTCGGCGTGCCGTTAGGCTTGCTTGAATCCCAGAGGATCTCGCCTTCGTAGCCGACGATTTTTGCTACGAGTTTGGTTAATTCTTTGATGGTGATTTCCTTGCCTGTTCCGGCGTTTACGGTTTCGTTGCCGCTGTAATTGTTCATAAGGAATACGCAGAGGTTTGCGAGGTCATCAACGTAGAGGAATTCGCGAAGCGGTGAACCGTCGCCCCAGCACGTTACAGACTTAAGGCCTGCTTCCTTGGCTTCATGGAAACGTCTTATCAGTGCGGGAAGAACATGTGAATGTGTGGGGTGATAATTGTCGTTTGGTCCGTAAAGGTTGGTGGGCATTACGGATATGTAATCCGTGCCGTACTGTCTGTTTAAAAACTCGCAGTATTTAAGGCCGGATATCTTTGCAAGAGCATATGCCTCGTTAGTCTTCTCAAGTTCCGAAGTCAAAAGACAGTCTTCTTTCATGGGCTGTGGCGCAAGACGGGGATATATGCATGATGAGCCGAGGAATTCAAGTTTTTTGCATCCGTTTTGCCAGGCTGAATGAATTACATTCATCTCAAGCGTCATGTTGTAATACATAAAGTCTGCAAGTGCACTCTGGTTGGCTTCGATTCCGCCGACCTTTGCCGCTGCAAGAAATACATATTCTGGTTTTTCTTCTTCGAAAAACTTCTCAACCGCATCCTGTCTGCAAAGATCGAGCTCAGCATGAGTACGTGTGATTATATTGTTATAGCCTTCTCTTTGAAGTTCGCGGTATATCGCGCTTCCGACCATGCCTTTGTGGCCGGCTACATATATTTTCGCATTTTTATCCATCATTTTTTATTGCTCCTTAAATTTCAATACTGTAATGATAGCACCAAAAATACGCTCCCGCAACACGTACGAAAACCAGCCTAATAAAAAAACATCCGATGCTTTTTAATCATCAGATGCTTTTTTATTATCTAAAGTAAAATGGACTTTACTGATTTATCAGCCGATTCTCGTGCAGTTTCTTCCGTCGGATTTAGCCTTGTAAAGAGCTTTGTCCATACGATCGAATGCTTCGTTGAAATTGTCTTCTTTGATAATCTGTGTTATACCGCAGCTGCAGGTAATATTGCCGGCAACCTTGAAATCTTCGGCTGCAACTTTGCTTCTGATTTCTTCGGCATATCTTTTGGCGGTTTCACTGTCTGCATCATAGCAAACCACCACGAATTCTTCGCCGCCCCATCTTCCGATAACGGAATTCTTGCCCTCGAAATGCTGCCTTAACATATATGCGAAATGCTTAAGTGTCATATCGCCTACGGCATGTCCGTGCTTATCGTTGACATTCTTGAAGAAGTCTATATCAAACATCATCATCGAGATATGTCTCTTGGTACGTCCGACTATCTCGATGCTGTTGTAAATTTCAGTCTCGATTCTTCCGTGGTTAAATACGTCTGTAAGTGCATCCTTGGAAGCAAGCTCCTCGTATTTCTTAAGTGTCGACATAAGCTGTACGGAATTCTCGTGAATATCCTGTACCATGAAGACGTAACGGAAGTCTTCTTCGCTGTTTGTGGTCTCGGCACGGGAGAAAATAAGTTTAACCCAGATGAATTTGCCTTCAAGGTTTTGCATGAGGCAGTCAAACGATGATGTACGTCCCGGCATAAGATTCTTTTTCAAATACTCGGGATCCGTTCTCTCGAGGAACATTGACTGATCGTCAGGCCAGATCATGTTGACAATCATCATTCTCCACTCGGAGTATTTGATGCTCGAATGCATTGTGTCATCGGAGATTTCTGTAATACTGATACTGCTGGTGGAATCCTTGAACAAATCGATATACATCGAGAAAAGATATGTGTTCTGGATGGTGGTAACTTTTTCGTTGGTGAAGAAATCCTTCATGTATTCGCTGTTGTCGAGTTCATCAAGGATGATGAGGTAATAGTTCTCTTCAACGGGATAGATGGTCATCTGAACCGCGTGTGTATTACCGCCCTCTTCAATCTTAAGTCTCTTGGAATATTTACCGCTGAACTTGCCGAATGTAGGAATAAATACCTGATAATCTTCGGTAACTTTGTCCATGGAATCATTTAAATGGAACCAGAGTTTTTCAATCAGAGCCTTGTAACTTCCCGTTTCATCGATAAAATCGGTAAACATGCCTCTTTTAACGACAGTCTTGTATATATCCGTCTCGGCATCTACCAAGAGAACCGCATCAAGATTGTCCTTGATAAATTGCGTGATTTCTTCAATCGTGTAATCAGTAATATTCTTTCCCATGTAAATTCCTCCGTACACATTTTCTCCAATATTTTATGTTATCGGCAATTTTTTCCGAAATGTTTATCACCTTTTTTATAATTAAATATATGATTTTTTTATTTGCGAAATTATTTAGAATTTATAGGGTAAAAAACTGATATGCATATATTTTTCGGTAAGCTTTTTTATTGTATAATTAAAAAAATCAAAGTTTTGGGGAGAAAACATGATCAATAAATTAACGGAAAGCATAAACAAACATTTCATAGGGCATGAGGACGTTACGGAAAATGTCGTAATATGCCTCCTTGCAGGCGGACATGTGCTGCTTGAAGATGTCCCCGGTGTCGGAAAAACCACCCTGGCTAAAACTCTGGCAAAAGCAGTGAATTTAAGCTTCGGGCGTATCCAGTTTACTCCCGACACGCTTCCATCCGACGTTATCGGCGTTGAAATATTAAATACAAAAAACGGAAATTTCGAATACAGGGAAGGTGTGATAATGCATCAGCTCATCCTTGCAGACGAGATAAACCGTACTTCGCCAAAGACCCAGTCAAGTCTTCTTGAAGCCATGGCGGAAGGATACGTAACCATCGACAAGGAGAGAAAAAAACTTCCGGAACCTTTCATGGTTATCGCTACCCAAAACCCGATTGAATTTCTTGGAACCTACCCTCTTCCGGAGGCGCAGATGGACCGTTTCATGATGAGACTCTCAATCGGTTATCCAAAAGCCGAAGGCGAGATCGAAATGACTAAAAAATTCCTTGACGGTGAAATAAATGATACAGTCGAGAGCGTCCTTGATGCGACAAATTTAATCGAGCTTAAAAAAGAAGTCGAAAAAGTCGGCATCGTAGATGATGTCATAAAATATGCAAACGACATAATCGCCATGACTCGAAGCGAAAAAAGCTTTGTAATGGGAGCATCGCCCCGTGCCATGCTTCATCTTGTGCGTGCCGCTCAGGCAAAGGCCTTTATATCAGGACGCGATTTCGTAACACCCGATGATATTAAAGACATAGCAATCAATACTTTGCATCACAGACTTACTCTTACATACGAGGCAAAGATTGCAGGCGAAGATATCGACAAATTGTTAAAATCCATAATTCTTAAGGCAAAAGTGCCGATGGTGTAAAATGCTTAGAAACCGACTCATAGTACTGGGGCTATTTATCCTCTCTTTAGTTGCTATATCTTTTTACGGCGGCCCCGTAACTTACGGGTTTTTCTTTCTTTGTCTTTTAATACCCATTTCCTCTTTGGCTTATTGCTTTCTTGTATATTTCAGATTCAGAATTCTTCAGCAGATTGTTACCAAAAATATCGTGGTCGGAACACCGACAGACTATTATTTCAGACTGCAAAATGAGGACTTTTATACCTTCTCGGGAATAAAGGTCGAATTCTTCTCAGACTTTTCAAACATTGATGAACTGGCAGAAAATCACGAATACGAAATCCCGCCTCACACGGGGCTTAAAAATGAGACATCATTAACCTGCAAATACAGAGGCGAATACGATGTCGGAATAAGAAATATCATAGTGACGGATTATTTTAAAATTTTTCGTTTTAATTTCCCAAACAGAGAGAATTTAAGAGCCCTTGTGAAGCCGCGTCTTGAGATACTCGACTCATTAGAGCATGAATACTCTGCCGATGTATTTAAAGATTCAAGTCTTAATCCAAACGAGCCCGATGTGCTTGTCAGAGAATATGTTCCGGGCGATGATTTACGAAGCATCAACTGGAAGATGAGCGCTCATCTTGGGAAACCTTATGTGCGTACAAAAACAGGCGAAGAAAGCACAGGTGTCGGAATCATCATGGATTCCTGCCG